>DAOVRE010000138.1 GCA_030628305.1 Candidatus Heimdallarchaeota archaeon
GACATGGAGATTTAATAGTAGGAAATATTTTCTATAATCAAAATGAAATAGTAATTTTTGACTGCATTGAATTTAATAAGATGTTACGGATTCAAGATATTTTAGAAGAAGTAGCTTTTCTTTCCATGGACTTAGACTTTCACAAACAGATTCGATTATCTGAGTTCTTTATTCGACAATATATGAAAAATATGGGGGAAAAGATCGAAAATCACATCGAACTACTTAATTTTTACAAATCATATCGTGCTTATGTTAGAGCCAAAGTTTACTATTCTTTAGCCTTACAAGAAAATTCAGACAATCAAAAACAAAAGCTAAAATCATTGGCTTCAGATTATATGGTTCTTGCATCATCCTATAATTTCTAAATCATTTCAGTAATCAAGTAAGTCTACAAATACTTTATTAGTCATTTGTCACTAGTTGCGTATCAACATTTGAGAGAGTGAAAAAATTGGTTGATGAAGTGAATATTGGTTGTCATGTTTCTATTGCAAAATCTGTTGATTTGGCATTTGATAGAGCTAAAAAAATTGGCTGCTCGACATTTCAAGTTTTTACAAAAAATCCTAGAGGATGGGCTTTCAAAGAAATTTCCAAGGAGGAAACTGAGCGTTTTAGGAAGAAGTATTCGAATTACAATATCTCACCAGTTGTAGCTCACATATCTTATCTTCCCAATCTAGCTTCACTAAATGATGAAATTTACACTAAATCCATGGATTCATTTCGTCAAGAAATAGAACGATGTGTAATTCTAGGAATTCCTTATTTTGTTATTCATTCCGGATCTTACAAAGGCGGGACTTTTCAAGAAGGTTTTGAAAAATATATTGGATCTATTCAGAAGGGTATTGATTTTGGAAAACGCAAAGTTACTATTTTAGTTGAAAATTCGGCTGGGGGGGGAAAAACTCTTACTGGTACTTTTGTTAATATTAAAGCTATTCTCGAGGAAATTAATGATTCTAAAGTAAAAGTTTGTTTTGATACATGCCATGCTTTTTCTGCAGGATATGACATCAGCAACCAATCAGGTGTATCTAATTTTATTGCAGAAATAGAAACAACAATAGAGATGAAATCAATAGCAATAGTTCACGCAAATGACTCAAAAACAAGGGTGGGATCAAATCGAGACTTGCATGAACATTTGGGTTTGGGGAAAATAGGCAAAATAGGCTTTTCTGAATTGATAAATAATTCAGATCTGAAGAAGAAACCATGGATTCTTGAAACTCCTATCGACGAAAGACGTACAGATGTAGACAATATCAATTATCTTCGTTCTTTAATAAACAAATAGAATAGATGAAAGAGAATCTCTTCTCTTAAATTGGTGGGAAGAAATTAGAAAACACAATAATAAACAGAGCTGCGAGGATAATTGTGTAACTGCCTGCTAAGAATGAAGGGGCAAGTTTTGCAATACGTTTCTCTCCAGGTCTAATATCTGTATCAACAGCTTTACCTGTAGCTTCGTCAAGAGCTTGACCGGTAGCCATTTCTCTTACTATTTTCTCTTTTCTTTTCGCTTGAACTTCGAGTTTAGCTTCCCCAAAAGTAACCTTTTCTTTTGAGAACCATCCCTTTATGTATTTTCCAACAACACTGAAGAAATCTAAAGATGCTGATATACCGTACATTAAAGCTGATGCTCCATATATGAATAGGAACAAAATAGTAGAAGTTAATGATGTACTACTAAACCCTAAGCCTAATAAAACTCCTGTAACCATAGCTGAAAACCAGAGTATTGCTGCTAACAACCATGAAGAAAGAGGCATTTGCATCATTTTATCATAAAATATGGCTGTTTTTCCAACGTCAAATGAATAACCACAATAACTGCATTTAAAGGTAGAACCATCTTCTAACAAATCGATTTTCTCAAGTTTACAGAATTTACAATCCATTAATAATCACCACGAAACTCAATTTTAAGTAAATTTAATGTCTTTATATTCTTTGTGGAAGGAACTTCTTTTCTCTTAAATTTTTTTCTATGGTAAATAGTCGCTCAACAGTGCATTCAATTCTGTTGTCAAATCCTTTTGTTCATTTTTCAAATACTCATGTAACACTATAGAAAGTCTACGGGCTTCTGGTAATGCTTCTTCTTGATCTACAGCGATGAGCACAACATGGTCATCAATCTCCGAAATAAAGAAATGGTTTTCATCAACTTTCAGAACTTTAAACCGCTCATGCCCTAGAATCTCGTTTGCAAATCCACTCAGAGCCTTGATGTAACCTACAAACATACTCGTGTCTTGTGCTATTTCATCTGGGTCATGAACATAGATAGGATTTCCAAAAATGTCAGAGATGATGAGTGCCTTGAATTTCTTAAATTTAGGTTCCCTAAAACGTTTAATCTTTGAAGTAAACCATTTAAAAGCAAGCTCAATATTTTCTTCATTTCTTACTGAAATTTTGAAGAGTTGGAAAGAAATATTTGGATATGAAGACATTTCATCCAGCTTCATGACACTAATTATTTTATCAAGACTAAGAGATGTTTTCAGATCAGATTTATTAGCAAGAAAAAGGATGGCTTTATCTGAATAAGATTCACTTAACCATTCTTTCACTAGTTTCCAATACCAAGTGGAAGCTTCTTCTAACTTTGAAGCATCAGAAGAATCAATTACAAAAATAACCCCCATGGATGTTAACACATTGGATTCCCACATATTCTCTCGAAAAGCTTCTTGCCCAGAGATATCATAAATATTGAAAAGTATATTACCTATTTTTATGTTTTCAACTACCATTCCAACAGTAGGTTTAGGGCGAGTAAACCGTTTATCCTTCAACCAGTTGACAAGTGTTGTTTTTCCAGCATATTGAAGCCCAATGATTACGATTGGCACTGCATCTTGTTTATACTGAAATAGATCCTCCATATTGCTTCCCTAATTATCTAATCATTGATTTTTGAGTGTTTAAAGGTTAAGTATGAGGTAATCCAAAGTTGAAATCATATCCGAGTATGGAGGTTCTTGTCTTTTTCTTCTGCTTCTTATAGAGGAGGCATTTTCTCGGCAGAACAGTGATAGTTGGTAAATGAATTTTGGAAGCTCTATTTGATCTTCTAAATAATTTATAATTTTACCCATAGATTCACTAACTTCAAAAAATAATTTGTTAGCTCGATTGTAACTGCCTTCAGCTCTGGTCATTTTGTTACTTTTTGCAAAAAGTTCTCCTAAAATGACGTGTTCGACTGCTTTAACCATTGTTTTAATGGAAGGTATGAAAACTTCTCTTCTTCTAACAAAATCAAAATTGATGGCATTACCTTTTATTGAAACGTTTTCATTAGCTGCTAATAGTTCTTGTGTATCCAGTAGAATTAAGTCAAGCAATTCATGGAAGTCTGTTTTTTCATTGAACTGAGCTTCAACGGATCCCGCAATAAACTCAGGTAACTCCTCTGCTTCAATAACAAGGGTTATCATCTCTTCCATCAATGCTCTCTTAGTATTCTTATAGGAACTTTGAAGACCTAAAGAAACTAAATTAGATTCTGTAACCATTCCGGAAATTTTGGTTTCTACCAATCTTCGATTAATTAACTTCTTTAGCTCTTTATCTCCTTTTTTAATCTCAGATATGCTCTGCTCCGCTTTCTTTACATAATAGTGAGCTCTGGCTCTTAAAATTAAATCTAGGACTATATTGTAATCACTGTATAGGTAGATTTTATTCTCTGCAATTATTGATTTGATATAATTTCTCATAGCATGGATCTTATTTCTTTGCGCATCTTTTTCCTGAATGAACTGTGGTAATAGTTCTATTGCCCTTTCCAAGTAAGAAAGTTTTTCATCTATTTCCTGCAATTCATTGAAACTAGCAATTGGATTGTCGTGATTAACTTTAATGTGCGCTATTGGTACATCAGATAAGGCAGTACTCATAGCCTTTAATGGAAAGTTAAATTGGGAAATCAATCTATCGATTATATTGAAAGTTACATTTTCTTGTGTAAGTAAATCATTTATCATAAAAGCTGCAGATGAATAAGTTACACTAACTCCATAAATATATGGAAGTGATCCTGCACCTTCAATATTTTTTAGTATTTCTGTTATTTCCATGCAAGATGCTAAAGCTCCCTCAGTATCTTGAACATATAACTTATCAACTATCTCTGTATATTTTAATGCAAGCTCTGTGATGGATTTTAGGATTTTAAGTTCAGATTCTTCAGCTTTTATTCTTTTGTAAAGATTCTCACTCTGAGAACTTTCTGATTTCTTTAGAATTTTGTAAGCTTTCTTGTATTCAGACAATGCTCTCGAATAATATCTAGATGCATGACCAAGATCTCCTCCTTCAAGTGCGCTTTCTGCAAGTAATTTGAAATGTTGGACCATCGAAACAGAGCTTTGTGCATCAACTATGGGCATAAAATCCATTTTGATTGCCATTCCCTTACTTCCAACAGATTCTGGAGCCTTATTCCACAATTTGATAACTGTCTCAAAATGCTCTTTTGCATGATTTAGGATGGACAGTTCGGAAATAGGATCTGACCACCAGAAATCTTGAGATGTCTTTCGGGAGATATCTATAATGTGAGTTAATAAAGTGACACCTTGAAGATAATCATATTCTCCTTTCTTAGAAAGCACTCTAGGATCGGTTTTACTATTAGGTAAACTATCATAAAGAGGTAACAATCGCTTCAAATTTTCCAATTGAACTAGAGGCATAATAACATCAAGAAGATCCTCCCTTGTTGGAGTGGGAGTTAGCCCAGAAATTTCGACATCTGGTAATGAATCAGTTAGGATTCTATATAAAATTCGATCAATTGATTCTTTTGCTATAATATAGTACGTATATTGACTTGTTGCTGGTTTGTGATTGAATACTCCTCTATTTCTCACCTGGGAATAAACATAGGTTAAAACACCTAGCTGTAATTCAAATTTATTCAAAGCCATTATTTGATTTGGAAAATCACCATAGAGTAATTCATGAAGAGCTAATGGATTGTCTTTCCCTTGTTTAATGTCTTGATAAACATCATATATTCTTTCTATCGCCATATCTGCTAAACTGTTTATTGCTGACAAGTTTTTTGAACATGATTCTGCAAATATAATCCACGCTTCAGATATTTCTTTTGGTTCATCTAATTGAGTAAAGGAATTGTAGAGATTATCTCTTTCTAGTTCCATCTCAACAAATTTGTTGAATGGTCTAGTGTCTAATAGTGATAAGTTCATAGCTAAAAATAGTGCTTTCTAAAAATAAACCTTTTGCACATTCTTTTCGACTTATATTTGAATGCAAAACATCTAAATATGGTGATTTTAAACGGACGTTGTGAAACCTCTAGATTTTAAGAAAA
>DAOVRE010000192.1 GCA_030628305.1 Candidatus Heimdallarchaeota archaeon
GAAGGCGTAATCACAATACCTGAAGGAGCAGAAATTAGTAGTTCTGAGGTTCTAGTATTTGCTCAAGATAGTGCAACTTATGTTAGCGAAATGAGTGCCTTAGGTATCTCAGTAACTGCAGCAGATTATGGTCTTGGAAATTTAGCTCTTGGAAATACTGGTGATGAAGTGATACTAAAGGATTCAGCAGGAAACACCAAAGATGCAGTTGCTTGGGGATCAGGAAGCGCATCAGGCACAACTTCTTGGAGCGGTTCTACCACAGGCGAGGATGAAACCTTACAAAGGTATCCAGCTAATGAAGATACTAACAACTGCGATGCTGATTTCATAATTGACACTCCATCTCCCGGAGATGTAGAAATTACAACTGAATTTACAGAATTAGGGTTCTTCATTGTAATAATTGGGTTGATTGGTATAACATCTATCTTCTTTGTTAAGAGAAGAAAATAACCCTTTACTTCATTTTTTTCTTTTTTGTATTTTTATATTAAAATCACCTTAAGCTAGTATGACATTAGCTAATCAAATGACATATTTCTCTGAAAAGGAACAATCATTTGATAAAATCATCTTATACATGGATTTAGATGCTTTTTTTGCTAGTGTTGAAATTCGTGAAAATCCTAAACTTGCAAGGATTCCTCTAATAGTAGGTGGCAATCCTCAAACAAAGAGAGGAGTAGTAAGTACTTGCTCTTACGAAGCCAGAGAGTATGGCATTCATTCAGGCATGCCCATTTCTCAAGCAGTGAAATTATGCCCTCACGTTACGATGGTCAGAGGGGCTTCCAAGCTCTACTCTAAAGTATCAGAGAATATTATGAAGGTTTTATCCAATTATTCTCCAATTATGAAGATAGCAGGAAATGATGAAGCATATCTAGATATCACTAATGTAGTTAGTGATTATGAAGAAGCTAGAAGATTAGCAATGGAATTAAAGGACGATGTCTATGCAAGTGAGCATTTAACTTGCTCAATAGGTGTTGCACCAACAAAAATATTAGCAAAAATTGCAAGTGAAGTTGATAAACCTAATGGATTAACTGTGTTAAAACCCTTGGAGATTAGTGAATTTCTTGCACCTTTAAAAATAACGGTTATTCCTGGAATAGGTAAAAAAAGCTACCAAGTATTTCAAAGCAAATCGATAGAAACTTGTGGTGATTTAGCTAATTTACCATATCAGATAGTGTTCCAAAGATTCGGAAAATACGGATTGAAAACATGGAAGTTAGTTAATGGTTATAATACAGAAAAAACTGATGAAAAATTCAGTAATCACGAAAGGAAATCGATAAGTGAAGAACGTACATTCTTCAACAATTATAGCTCGTGGTTGGACATTTGGGTTCATATTGATTCTGCAATAAAAACTATAGTTTCAAAAGCTAAAGAAAAGAAAATGCACTTTAGAACGATAACTCTAAAAATAAGGTTCAATGATTTTGAAACAGCTACAAGAGCTCGTTCTCTTCAATGTCATGAAACATCTGAAAAGCAAGTTAGAGAGGCAGTAAAGGGTTTATTAGAAGAATATTCTTCAAAAAACCCTTCTAGTATAAGATTAGTTGGTGTAAAAATATCAAATCTAAAGAAAATAGATGCTCATCAAAAAACTTTAGCACAATTTTTTAATAAGTCAGACTAACTAAGATAATTGAGAAAGGAGTATCTTATGTCTGTCGAGCTTCCAGATTGGTATGTTTTAAAGGATCCAGGAGACATGAGTATAGACGTAGCTAGTTGGTACAAATTCGCAGAAACAAGATTAGAACGTTTTTTAGCTGAAGATGATTGGATTATAAATAGACCTAATTGGATGTCTGATGAGGATTGGTTTTCAACAATATCAGAAGAGATAGGTGGACACATGCTTCTTAGACTATCTGTATCAACAGATCCAAGATTAAGTTCTTGGTTAGTAGAAGTTGAAGGAGATCTTTTTGAATTTCGTTTTATCAGCAGTACTAAGTCTGAGGAAAGGATTCAGGTTCTAAAAGATTTATATGGAAAAGATAACGTAAAAACAACTGAAGAAATCAATGAACTTTTCAAAATAAACCTTAACCGCAAATTCAATCTAGCTGACTCAATTTACAGATCTGGTAAATATACAACATCAAAACAAAAATATGGATCAAAAGTTAAGGTTCTAGATACAAGATTAGCTGTTCGTTTTCATAAAATTCCTAAGGTTATTGGAGCAAAGAAAGCTTTACTCTATCAAGGTTGGGGAATTGTTAGACTAGCTGATATTCGTCTTGCAGTAAAAAGAGAATTTGAGAAACAACTAAAAGATGTAATAGAAAAGTCTAAGGATTTAATAGATAAGGATGAGGAATTAGAAGCAACCGTCAAACCAATAAAAGATAGAATATCAAAAATTGCTAGATCAACAAGATATTCAGGTGATTTCAAGAATCTAGGTTTTGCAGAAGGAGACGCCATACACACCAAACCGGATATATTCCCACCTTGTATCCAAGAATTGGTTACCACACTGAAAGCTAAAGGTCATCTATCCCATGTTGAGAACTGGCAACTAGGAACATTTTTGAAAAGGATAGGTATGAGTGTAGATGATCAATTACGATTTTGGTATAGCAATTCAATCGATAATGTTGGTATGTCTTATGAAGAATTTGTTCAGCGGGTAGGATACCAGATCAATCACATTTATGGTAAAACTGGTGGTGGAGTTGATTATGATCCTCCAAGCTGCAAAACATGTATCAACGGATATTACTGTTATTGGGCACACAAAAAAATAGAAGATATTAATGAAGATATCAAAGTAAAGATGTCTAAAAGAGATATTGAAATTGTAGAAAAAGCGATAGAGGAAATTTCCAGATTAGTAATAAATCAAAGATTTCAATCAGCATGTGCAAGGTATTTCACATTGTTGACTGGTTGGAAAGTTAGAGGGTTTCAAATAAATCACATGTTAAAATATTCACAAGATGCATACAAACGCTTCTACAAGAAAAAGGAAACTAAAACAAACACTTCAAAAACAAGTAATAATCAAAAGGAGGCCTAGTTACGGAAAAAAAATTGACACCAAAAATAATCTCTACTTATTATGAAACAAAATTTCCAATTGACAAATTCATGTCATTCATAGGTCTCTCCAATTTTAAGAACAGAGAATTTGGTTTTGTAGTTGGCAAAGACAGATTTGTGAGAAATATTTCTTTTAAGAACACAGAAAAGCTGTTAGAGTTTATGGTAAAAAACTCTGTAAAAGATGCTTATGTTGGGGCAGTATTCGATACTTCTCCATCAAAAGAACATCCAATACAGAAAATAAAGTGGAACTATCGGGAATTTATCTACGATATTGATATTGATGAATATGATTTAGTGAGAACGTGTGGTTGTCAAGGTGCTCAATACTGTAAAGAATGTTGGTCTCTCATCCAAGATGCAGCAGTATTTATCGATCAAACAATGCGAGAAGATTTTGGTTTTAACGATATAATCTGGATTTTTTCTGGAAGAAGAGGAGTACATGGATGGGTAAGGGACCCCATAATTCAGAAATTTGATAAAAATGAAAGAGTTGCTATTCTAGACTATCTTACATTTATTCATGATGAAAAAAGATCCCAATCTATAGATGAAATTCCTAATGAAGCTAAGCCCTTGAGAAATAGGATTTATGCTCTTACTGCTAAATCTTATCTTGAAAAAGTAACTCATAAAAAATTGCATGAATTTGGCATATCTGTAAATAAGGCAAAAGACATCATAAAACAGGTTCGAAACAGTGATGATTTTGATCACACAAAGTACAATATTCTCATTCCCAATGATTCAGCTGTTAGAAAGAAACTCTCCAGTGAGATAGTTTTACGTCGTTATCCAAGAATTGATAGAAAAGTTACTATGGACACCAATAGAGTTAGTAGAATGCCCTACTCTGTTCATGGAAAGACTGGTCAAATTGCTATTGTAATAAAAGACATAAAGAACTTCTACCCAGACTCTGCTCCAACAGTCTGGGAAGCTTTAATGTAAGAAATAAAGAAACTTCTACAAATCAGAAGTCAGCATGTAGATACGGATATGTTGGTGGAAACAGATTTTCAATTTCAGTTATAGTTTTTTCTGATATATTACCCCATTTCTTGAATGGGAAATCATCCAAATTATAACATCCATAAACAATTGCTGAAAATCCTTGTATAGTAAGTTCGCAGTCATAATCTGAAGTCTCTGAAACTTCTAGAACACCGTAGTAAACTGATGAGGAGAAACTTACCCAATCTTGTTATGAGGGAAAATGAGGGGAAAAGTTTTGAGAAATTATAAGAAAGAGAGCATATGTTAGTGAGAATAGGGATAGCAGCAAAGTTACAAGGAGTGTCAGCTA
>DAOVRE010000247.1 GCA_030628305.1 Candidatus Heimdallarchaeota archaeon
AAAAGCTAACATTAATATGGGAAAAATGGGGATAAACTAGCATGGGCTACCTTAAGAAAAAAACTTGGTGAGGAGAAAATTCATCATTTTAAAATGGGAAAAAGAGTTATGTTTGATTGTTGAAAAAATAAAAATAGGGAGGAAAAGAATCCTAGTGTCCAACTTCTTCCAGAATTGCTGGTATAAGTTGTCTAAAATTCTCGTTCTCATGAAGTCCCTCATTTGGATCATTAGCACCTACAACATTTAGAATTGCAATATCTGCTCCATTAAAATATGCCCTCCTTACATCGTCTGGTCTCAAACCACCAGCTACCGCCATTAGAGCTTCGTATTTTGAACGTATTTTTGCAATGTCCTTGTAACGAATGATGTTGCTTTTATCTGTTTCCTCATCTCGTCCCTTATGAATCACAACAACATCTGGTTTCTGCTTCATTGGAAGCATTTTTCGAAGAGGGTTATCTACACCTAGCATATCAATCATTGAATACATCCCATGTTTAGCACAAAATTGGATGAAGAAATCTAATGTTTCCACAGGAGCAGAGCCCATAACAGTTGCAGCGTTAGCTCCTGCAGCTGCTGAGAACATAACTTCTGGTGCGGCACCATCTGTCACCTTAATATCAGCAACAACTAAACCTCTCCAGTAACGTCTAATTAGTTGAACACCTGCCATTCCTGTTCGTTTTATGTATGGAGTTCCTGCTTCAATAATTATCCTTGAGTCTTGAGGTATTTGAGGGAGTATTCTTCTAACTTGTCTAGCAGTACCATTGAAAGCAATTTGAACGTACCTATTGTGGGTTGTTAAACTCAAATGCTTTCACCTAACTATTTCTTCTTAGTTATTTTTTCCACTATGTCTGTAATTTCACTTGGCATAAAAATAACTATTTTCTCACTAGGATCTTGAGCAATGTCTCTAATTGTTTGCAATGTTCTTAATTGCAAAGCTCCACGTTCTGTAGAGAGTTTCTTTGCTGCCTCTGCGAGGTTATCAGATGCTTTTAATTCTCCTTCAGATTGAATAATCGCAGCCCGTTTTCCTCTTTCAGCCTCTGCTTGTTTTGCAAATGCCCTTTTCATTTCAGCAGGAAGTTCTATCTCTTGAATTTTAATTGCTTTAATATCGATACCCCATTCATTTGTTTCTCTATCAACGCTCTTTTGGATATCAATAGCAATTTGGTCTCTTTCAGTCAGGACTTGATCAAGTTCAAGTGTTCCCATAGTATCACGCAAAGCTGCCTGAGTATATTGTCTAACTGCATAAACATAGTTCTCAATTTTGATTACAGCATCTTCAGGTCTCTCAACCTTAAAGTAGACAACTGTATTTGCAAGGACTGGGATATTGTCCCTTGTCATAAGTTCTTGTCTAGGAATATCCTGTGTAATAATCCTCATATCTACTTTTTTAGCAGTTTCTATAATCGGAATTATATAGACTAACCCCGGACCTGTAGTTCTAGTATATTTTCCTAATCGGAAAATTACTAATCTTTCATATTCCAGCATGACTCTTATACCTGACAATAACCAGATACCTAAGAATAATATTGCAACACCTATTACTATAAATATATAATATTCAGCCATTTCATGTCACCTAATACTTGACTGATAATTCTTAAACAAAGCTCATTATTCAACCTTTCTGAATCACTACAAATATAGGTAAAATTGTCGATAACTATTTAAGCTTTAAAATATTGCAATTTCCCATGATAAGAGCATTTTACATTTTAACACCTGGTGGGATTCCAGTCTTTTACTATGATCCCGTTGAGAAAAAAGATGCTCTTGCAGATGCTATACTCTTTACTGGACTTATTACTGCTATTCAAAATTTTCTTGTTGAAGTCGAAATAGGTGCCCCTAAACAATTCACAACCAATACAAGAGAAGTATATATTAAAACTACTGATTGTTTTGGTCTTGTCCTTGTTAAAGATCAAAAAGATGACATATCAACTGATGATGTTCAACACTTGTTAAAATTGTTAGTCAATAAATTAGATGGTCTTATACCAGATAAACAATCTTGTGATGTAGTAGATGATACTGAGAGAAGACAGATAAGAGAAATTGTTGACAAAATACTAGTTTATTGGAAGGAGATTATTAAAGAAAGTAAAGCATCTAAAAAGATGAAAGAAGGGTTATGGTAAAAGCAATTAACCTGGAACTTTTGTAGGTAGGTTAGGGTCATCTTCTGCAGGAAAAATCTTACCTTCACGGCCCATAGAGATTTGTTTCTTATCTCTAAACATTTTACACCATCCATTTTGAATGGAAACAACATCACCTATCTTGTATTTTTCACCAGCATCTTTTCCCCAGAGAGTTAACACGGTTGAACCTGTTTCATCAACCACTAGTATATCCCAAACGAACAGAGTTCTATCCCTACTTTGAACTGTTCTTGGTCCATCTTTGGAAACTACTCTTACATTTAATTCATCAAAATTTGCTTCTGGTTGTAAATTTTCTATTTTCAACTTAATCACTAAGAAGTATAATTAATATCGTACATAAAAAACTTTTGTCACTCCCAATTAAAAATGAAGGATGTGAAATACTATTTCAAACAGATAATTCAGCTATAATATTAGCTATTGATTCTTTCAATTCCTCAATCTGTGGTGTTTGCTCAGCTTCTGTGAGAATTGCTGCGGCTTCTCTATAATATGCTAAGGACTCAGCGTTTTTCCCCTCTTTCTTAAGTAACTCTCCAACGGTTTTAATATTGCTAAAATGAATTCCTCGGTGTTTTTTTGTAAAATTTGTTCTATCAATTTTATTGGGGGCGAAATTTGCTAGATAGGCGAAATTTGCTCTGAGAAGACTGTCATCATACATTAATTCATCGTGACCTGATACAAATATTTCCACATCTCGAGTAAGATATTCTCTCAAGCTGTTTGTATATTCTGGAACATTCAATATTCGAATATAAGGGAAGGGGGATTCAAGATTATCACCAACGATGAGAACTTTATCAATTGAATCGTAACAAGATGAAGAATCAGCTGTATGACCAGGTGTATGATAAAATTCGACCCCTTCATCTGAAAAAACTAACCTTTCTTTGAAATCTGTATTCGGTAGGACTAATTTTACATCTCCCCTTTTATGAGCTTCAAATTGCTTCAGATCATCTTTTCCAGTCTCCTCTAGTTCTTTCACACACAGCTCATGGGCAAGGATAATTGAATTTTCAAACAGCTGATTTCCCCAAATATGATCATAATCATAATGAGTGTTGAAAACAACAATCTCTTTGTCCTTAACACCTTCTTTATCCATAAAATTCAGAACTTCCTTCATGGGGTCTGGACCAAGAAATGTGTCACAAATGAAGATTCGATTCTTTCCATTTATTACATATAGAGTAGTAAAATAGGGATCATCAAAAGAGAAAAAATACCCTCTTGTGCCTACTTTGGTAACTTTCATTATATTCATTATCTTTGAGACTTAGCCACTAATAAGAGTAGTGGAATCTCAATGTTGAGGAATATAATCATCTTTGAGATAATCCCACAAGTCTTCTTCAGTTATTGCTTCGTTTTTGATGAAAAAAGTAAAAAAACGAGAAGTAGCATAATTTATAATTGTCCAAGCATATGCTAGGTTATGCCA
>DAOVRE010000015.1 GCA_030628305.1 Candidatus Heimdallarchaeota archaeon
AACACTAAAGCAATTGCTAGAATTTCAGGTGCAAACATTGCTCCTATTAGCGCATATATTGATAGTGTTGCTAGACTGAACCCTATTGTTGGCACTAAGAAACCTATAATTAAGACAGAAAACATGATTCCAAGTACAAAGCCAATAATGACTAACCAACTTAAGTAATTAGATATTCGCTTTGAACTATCAGCGATCTTCATTTTAACAGAGTCAAATGGTGTGGTTGGATATGCTTGAGCCATTTTAATCACGATAGATAAACGATTCTTACAATTATAAATATCTATTCCTTTTCTCTTGTTTCCGTAAATCGAAGACTTAATACTACGATAAGTAACATTAACTATAAATATCCAAAAGACACTTTTGATACAAAAACAATCGAGGTTCTTATAGTGATAAAAAAGAGAAGTTTAGTTTCAATTTTTATATTAATTATTTTCTTGAGCAGTCTTGGGATTTCAGTTAGTTCGGCAGAGACAAGTTCAACAACTTCTGAAAACATAACTGATAGTATATCCTCAATCTCATCCTTTCCTTCAGAGGAAAGCATGGTAGATTATAGGATAGTTCAGATTGATGAAAACCAAAATCTAGATGGAAATATCTTCCAAGACAGCTTTGAATCAAAATTATTGGAAAGTGACAAAACAGTAATTTTCGATGCTATACTATCTTTTGATAGACCGGTAGGAGCTGATGAACAGATCTTTCTCTCAAAGAACGATATTGAAATTGTTTCAGAATATGATGTGATTTATGGTATGCATGTAAGAGGAACAGCTGAATCTATTCTTCTGCTAAATGATTTGAAAAACGCTCTTTACATTGAAGAAAATGCTGTAGGAGAAGCTTTACTCTACAATGTTACCGAACAGTTTGGCGTGAGAGATATTTGGCAAGCTTCCTTAGGGATGGGTTATACAGGTAACTCTGATAAAGCAATAGCAATTCTAGATACTGGTATAGATGACACTCATTTAGATTCAGCTTTTACTCTTGCTTATTGGCAAGATTTCGTTGGAGCAAACGCTTCACTATCTAGTCCCGTTTATTATCCTACTGCTACAGACCTAGCTGAGCATGGTACACATTGTGCAAGCATTGCTGCATCTTCAGGAGCTCAAACAACAACTGGAGCTTGGAAAGTAACCGATTCAGGATTCTTTCCAATAACAGATGGTTGGCACTATTATGGAACTGGATTTTACATTCCAACAGCTCAAACAGTAACAATAAATTTCTCCTGGTCAAACTCCGGTGGTACAGTATATGTTGGTTTTGAAGATGAATTAGGAGTAGATGTAGCTAATAATTACTTTAGTCCTGCAAGTGGAGGAGTAGGAACATTTTCTTATTCGATTTCATCTGCTGGTTGGTACTGGCCTTATTATGGAAGTGTTTCAGGAGAAGCAGGTAATTTCTATTCTGCTGAAGTGGCATATAATTCAGGTTGGACAAATCCTTATACCGATGGAAGAGGACCTTTCACAGGCGTAGCTCCTGATAGTCAGATTGTAGGATTAAAGGTTTTAGATGATTTTGGAATAACCTATACTTCTCAATTCTTATTAGGTTTGGATTGGTTGTATAACAATGGTCAAGATTATGATGTGACTGTGGCGAGTATGAGTTTGGGTTTTGGACAAATTGTATCTTCTGTGGATACGGCTATCACAAATATTGTGAGAAACAAAGGTATCGTTTGTGTAGCAGCTGCTGGTAATGGTGGAACCTCAGCTGGAGGTATATTCTCTCCAGCTTCATGTGTTGATGTAATTTCTGTTGGTGCGGTAAATAAAGCTAATGAAATTGCTTATTACAGTAGTGTTGGTACTGCACTTTACCCACATATTGATGTTGTAGCTCCAGGAGGGTCATGGGCTTACAGTGGCAGTGCAGCTCCATATCAACCTATTATAGCTGGAGATTCTAATGATGGAGATGAAGCATATAGTTATGTAACCTCTTCATATCAAACACCTGGAATAGATTATTACAGTAACAACTTTCGAGGAATGCAAGGAACAAGTATGGCCTGCCCATTTGTTGCTGGAGTAGCTCAACTAGTTATTGATGCTATGATTGATGCTGGAGAATGGGAATACTCTTGGGCTGTTGCAAAGAAAGTTAAACAGATAATCTGTATGGGCACATCAGAATTGAGAAATCTAGAAGCAACTTTAGCTAATGGAGGAGAAACTTATGATGGAGATAGCGATGGCACTCCGCAAGTTACTCCAATTAATCGAGTAACAAAAGATTACACTGAAGGATGGGGATCAATCTATCCTATTGCAGCTATTGAAGCTGTTACAAGTTGGATGACTGTAGGAACACCAGAAACTGTTTCTCTTTCAGGTAAATTAGGTGAAACGCGTGTTATCATCAGACAAGTAGATCTCGAGAGTGGTACGCTTTATCGAATGGAAGGAAACTTTACAGTTACGAACTTTATTGATGCAGATCTATTACTTTTCAAAGAAAATCCTAGTGAAACTGGTGATCCTATGCTTTATGCTGCTTGTACTTTAGGAATTGTTGCAAATGAATCATTGATTTTCAATGTTCCAGAAGATGGTACATATTATTTTGTTGTTAAGTGGGTCGATGGTAGTTATCAAGGGGATTGTAAGTTTTCTATTGAACGTATCATCAGCCTCCAATCGCATAATTATGGAGACGTTCTACAATCTGGCACAAAAATCTCTTTTAATATTGATACAACTAGTCTAACATCATTGACCTACAAGTGGGACACTAATGCTCCAATAGCATTCAGCTCCCTCTATGAAGTTTACCTTCCTGTAGGTGATGGAGAACATGCTGTAACAATATATATGCAGGATACTTGGGGAAACAACGCAGAAATCTTCTATGCGTTCGTCACAGATGACACGAAACCTATCATACTCTTAGATGGCGTTTCAAACAACGATGAAATAACTGCAACACAAAATATCTCTGTGAATATCGTTGAAGCCCATCTCCAAGGAGTGGTTTATCACTGGGATACAAGTGCTGATCAAGCTTGGGCAGAACCCTATACAACTACAGCGCCTAAGAGTTTAGGAATCCATACTTTATCTATAACAGCAACGGATGTAGCAGGAAACCAAGAAACAACAATTTTCACTTTTGAAGTTATCGGATCAACAACAGATCCTACAGGCAATTTCATGATACCTGTGTTTGCTGCCATATTCTCACTGTTGCTGGTTGCAGTAATTCAAAGAAAGAAGAAGTAACTTTCTCTTTTTCACTTTTTTTTCTCTTTTTCTTAAACTAAAACGATTATCATACAGAAGATTAGATTTAAAAAATCTGATGCAAATAGTACTACGTTGAGGAAAATGATTTAGTTACCCCTGGCGGAAAAATTGAAGAGAATTGCATAAAATGATTTCTCAACTTTACTAACAAAGATATAATTTCATTTTCTTCTAATGTTGATTTTTCTCTTATCTTTCCATCAAAATGATTATTAATATCAACATTAAGCACTCAACAATGTTACCCCAAAAAAATCCAATCTAGTTATGTTAAAGAAGTAAGAGAAGGAGTTTTGAATGGATTATTTCTTAATATTGACAATGTTTTTATTGTATGAATATAGTTCTATAGTTGAGAAATAAGTGTGTGAAAATGGCAATAATTGAATTATCACTAAAAAGTCAACAAGAACTTGAAATTGTTCTGCATTCCATAACACGTGAGAAAGAACTACTTAAGTGGGAAATAGATAGATCTGAAAGCAAGATTAGTGGTTTTGAAGAGAAATATGGAATGAATAGTGAGAATTTTATCATTAAATACAATAATGGTGAACTGAGTGATGATGAAGAAATAATGGCTTGGGCTGGAGAATACACTTTTCTGCAAAAGTTTTATGTTAGACTCAGAAGTCTTGAGGATTTGATTGATGAATGTCAAAAACTTATGACACAATAGATGAATACTTTTCATTTGTTAAATCAAGAATGCTTGATTTTGATGTTCTTATATCAATATCTGAAGTATCTTTTGAAAAGAGAACTTCTTCAGAAGGATTAATCAGAGGTTATCTAGAATTTATTGATAGAAGTAAATTGCATATACTTGAATATAGTTCTATTGAAAATAAATTTTTAAAACAATCTTCTTACAGGTTTCATTGAGAAGCTGCTGATAAAAGCATAATAAGATGGGATAACGCTCCTCATCACAGAGAATTAGATAACTTTCCATATCACAAGCATTTTCAAAAGAATATTGAAAGTACTATTGAAATGAATTTTTGTTTAGTTTTAGAAGAACTATCTCAAATCCTTAAAACTAGCAAGTACTCATAATTTGATTTTGTCTATTTCCCTTCTTTCTCTTTTCCTTTCATCAAAACGATTATTAATATCAAAAAAAAACTCTAAATAATGTTACCGAAAAAATTACATGTCTTCTGGTATAGAAAACTGTTTTTAGACATAAGAAGTGAAACGAGTCTAAAGCGAATACTATGGATAGGGAGCTTCTTAATGATCTTGAATGTAGTTCTAGTAATAGGCTTGGTAATGTTAGCTCTGATTTTATACCAGCTTAACTCAGTTGATGGGTTAAGTACAAACGAATTCATCTATACTGCAGTATCTTTTGTGAGTGGGTTGTTATTGCTTGCACCTCTTTTTCTAATATTTGTTCCTGGGATGCGCGCTCTTTTCTATGAAAGGGTTAGAAGAGATAAAATAGCTAGAGAAGAAGCTGCTAAAAAAGAAACTAAAAATAGAAAATAAATACCATATTGACAAATAATACCATTTTCTTCAAGATTTTTTTACTGAAAAATCATTTTGTATTTAAGCCCCTCAAGAAATTTTGTGACAAGTACGCAATTAAACTGCAATTAAAAAAAACATCTTCTTAAAAGGTGGTCTTCTTTGTTAGATTAAGACATGGTGAATCTACAATGGCAGTAGAAACAGTGGCAATTCGAAATACAGAGGAAAGCTTGGGCACGTACATCAGTGCTCAAGACTTATCCCTGATATTATCTCCAGCTCTCCGAAAACAGAGCACAGTTCGTTCGTATTTCACTAGTAATGAAGAAGATCGAACAAATAGGATAATGGATTTTATTAACAGCATAGCTAATGTGTTCTTTGAATACTATCCTAGCAAAATTATTACTGAGATAGTTATACAATTTCAAAGACTGCTTCCTGAATTTCTTGAAGATTACGGCGATAATCGTTACTTCACCAAGAAGCATGCTGCTAATCATTATCTAGCTCTTCTAGATTATAGGCTCAATAGGGTTGGTGCGAAGCTCAGCCCTAAACATGTTGATCTTGTACGGAACTTGCTCGATATTAAAAAAAGTAAGATACTTAGTTACTTCTCAGTAAAAAAGGTTCAAGCTGATCTTCTAACTTCAGGTTATTTACAAAGGAAAAAACGCGAAGTATTTAGCCCTATGTTGAAGAATCGTGTATCACAAATAATTAATGAGTTCATATTAGTATTTCCTAAATTAGAGAAGGATCTTGAAGCTTTACAAAAAACAGCGTATGATTTAATCGACGAGAAACTGATTCCCAGAATTAATGTTGAGGAAGCAGCGTTAGTAATTGTAACTTCTCTCCTCCCTTATCACCTTTCTGAGAGAGGGTTGATGGGTAGTTTTTGGATAATTATTAGAGATAAATATCATATTGAGCTAGAATATCTTAAAAGAAAGGTTTATCGTTATCGTTCTCTGCTTAAGAAAAGTGCTATTATTACTGAAATGGGTTTAGGTTTGGGTTTAAATAATTCTGTGGAAGAGAAAAAATATGGTTATTCCTCCTTGGTTAACGAGTTTGTATGAGACATTTATAGGAATATTCACAGGGACAGTAAGAGTCACTTTCCTTGTAGTTCTCATTCTTTTTGTTACTAAATTCCTATGGGATATCCTTAGCGATTGGCTCTTCAAAGATGTCAAGAAATATTTTAACTACTTATTCTTCCCTGGAGCTTTCTTCCATCAACTAGCTCACTCACTAGTGATCAAACTTTTTGGATACAAGGTCAAGGTAAATTTTCACATGAGTTACGGTTTACGAGATATAAGTTCACAAAGTTTGTCAGGAGAGCTTAAAAATGTTGTACATGCCTTCTTCATAGGTATTGCTCCCCTCTTTAATTTCGTTATAGTTGCTCTTCTAATACAATTTCATCCAGAATTTATTGCTTTCTTCGAATATGCAAATTTCACTCTTGGAAACTGGTTTATTATCTACCTTATTGTCTGCTTTGCATATTTTGGAATGCCAGATTTTTCAGACTTGATGCTTCCATTTACAACTGCAACTGCTCGTCACGCTGAAATAATCTTCCTGTTAATGGTGGGTTTTTTCAGTTTTGTAATCGCGATTAGTTTGTGGGGCTGGTTCATTCCTTTAATCAACCTTATTATTTACTCCATAGTCTTGATTTACTTAGCTGAGAAAGAATTCTTCACAAGACGTAAAACTCCCATACAAGATGGTTTTGAGCCTAAAGATGATTCAGTTGATAAAAAACCCCAGTAAATGCAAAAAGATTTTAACCTTACGAGTTACTATAAACTATAACTTCAAAACATTTAGGTGATTTACAATAAAACTCCCATTAAAGTATGAAGCAACTGTAACTTCTTCTAATAGAATTACAATCCCTAGATGGGTAACCTTTATTGAACCTGAAGATGTTATTGAAGGTTTTATCCAAGTTCCTAACGTTGACGCTTCCTATCCTTTTGAAAAGAAGGTTTCTGCTACACGTCACATAACTATAGGTTTCATCAAAGTTTTCCTTCCTGATAAAACAATGCCGAACAGAGTGAATATAACAATCACCAAAGTGAATAAGATTGTTATTGATGATTTCTGTTTTAATCTTGTCAGTTACAAACAAGACGAAAATAAATATATAATGAATTTCTCCTCAATCAAACCCAACACTTCTATTCAATTCAAGTTAGATACTCTTGCAGAAGAATATGGAAACACACTTTTTGAACGGCAAGTATCTCAAGGGAATCATTATCTTGAACCTATTTTCGAAGAAAAAGATGGAAAATGGATCATTTCTATCTATATCACTGCTCAAGATGATATGGGAAATGTGTTCCAATTTATATTTTTCTTAATACTCTCCCAGGAGTGCTATCAAAAATATAATACAACAATTGAAAAAATAAAAAAATTAGTTCAGCGATTCTCAACCTGGATAAACAGTAATGATGATCTTAACAAAGAAAATCTCTCAAAACTCTCTTCTCAATTGCGAGAGATTCTGGAAAAAGAAACAGAACCTAGTTATTTGGAAATGAAAGAAATTTTAAAAATGCCCACATCTGAAAGAGAAATCGTTTTAGTTGTTCTTAAAGAGCATAGGAGTGGTGGGGTAAGCCTAGAACACCTTGCACAACTTCTACGTGAATCTCAAAAGATCGTTTCAGAGGTTGTTTCAAAATTAGCTAACAAAGGTTTTCTTAGACAACTCAAAGAGGAAGATGTAACAATTATAGACTCTTTATGGATTATCTAATTAAGGTATGATTTCAGTAGTGTTATTATATTCAGGGTAATCGAATTGCTCTCTTTTTATAATGCCTTTCTCGATTAGTTTTTCTACATTTTTTCTTATCCCTTTTAACTCTGAGATCAAATGTTTGACAGTTGTGCAAACAAGGTTAAAACCTTCCTCACCCCATAGTTTGTACAAATTTGCAAATAAACATCTCCCTCCACACAAATCATAATCCTCACACTCTAGACAAGTATTTTCAATTTTGGCAGAATTTCGTAATTCTTCTGACTTATCCTTTCTGATATCTCCAACTATAGTTTTTTCGAATTCAGGAGGGAGAGGACAAAATGTTACAACCCCATCTGTGCGAATTGCAAAACTTCTCAATCCTGCTTCACATGGTAAATCTGTTTTAGTATCATTCAATATGTTGTGAAAAATTCCTAAGAATGGAACTATTCCCTTAACATCTCCTGTTCGCATTTCTTCTAACCAATATGAGACTAGTTTTGTTATCCCTTCATTGTATTCCTCTACCCACTTTGGAAAATCCTTCCATCTTTCATTCATTTCATAATCCCATTGACAATCTAGCTGCCAATGCACATGATCAAATGTTAAATCTCCATCGTTCAATAAAAACAGAACGTCTTGATAAATATCCGAGACCTCAGAGACAGTCATACGTGCAATTAAATCTCCTGTGAATCCCCTTCCTCGAATATTGGCTATATTTTGTTTAATTTTATCGAAAACCCCTCTTCCTCGGTTAGTTTCTGTAACGTCTTTATTTCCATCAATTGAAATGAGAATTGTCGACATTCTATTTAGGTGTTCAGTTTTCAACTTGTGGAGCAAGATTCCATTTGTTTGCAAAGTAAAATGATTTGCAGAAATTTCACCCATAATTTCTTCAATAATCTCCAGTTCTAGCAATGGTTCTCCTCCATAGAAAGCTATGTCAGGATCCTTATCAGTTGCTAGAAAATTCTTAAGTTCCTCTATATTCCAATTAGGTGTAACTGGTAAATCTGGATGTGGTTCATTAAGACAATATGCGCATCGAAGATTGCAGTCATTAGAGGTGATTATGAACCAGTTCATTTTACCTTCAAACAAGAAAATGACTTGCCATATTAAAATTCAATTGTGTGTAACAAAAAGAAAAGAAAGAAAAGAAAAAAAGAACTCTATGTATGTCAGAAATCTATCGTGCTTTACCATTATTGAAATTCCTAAATTGCGCTGAAACTTGTTTCTTAGAACTCTAATGTGGAATTATTTGTTTTACTTGAAATTTTATTGACACTTCTTCTTCCATACTTTCGCATTTCATTCAAAAACATGATTCTATAGTGTCTTGTGCTCTAAGTAGCTAATTTAAAGAAATACAAAGAAGAGTCGCATTACTTTCGTTGCCCTCTGCATATTGTTTATATTAATAGAAGCCACACGTTATATCAACTGGGGTTCAAATCAGTTTCAATAATTATCTACCTACATTAGGTGAGATACTTAGAAGATTCATCGAGTGATAAACTCATAATACTAGCGGAAAGTGAATATGTTGAAGATTCTCATTACATCTAAGAATGGAGAATTGCTCTATCAGTATGATAGTTTTAGTGAAAACAAAATTCATGATAATTCTTTGGTTACTGGTTTAATCAGTGCAATTGTTGCCCTTTCTTCCGAAGTAGTAAATTCTTTTCCTCGTGAAATAGAGTTTGAGGGTAAAATACTCTATTTCTATACAGAAAATGAGTTAATTGTTGCTCTTCTTGTTAATATTGAAGCCCCTTTCAATGGTGATATTCTCCCTATTCTTCTCGCAGAATTCAAGAAAGTCCAAGAGCAGTACAATTTCAGTATTTATCAGGCTATCAAGTATGAAGAGGAAGTTTCAATAGAAATAAAATCTGCTCTTGCTGAATATTTATCTAATATGCAAAAAAATATGCTCAATGTTATTGAGAAAACTGATTTAACTGATTATAAGTCCTTGATTAAGTTGAAAAATGTCGCGAAAGACTTGATGTTTGATGGGTCAAGAGAGTTTCTGTCATTTGAAATTATTTCTCGCTTGGTTCCTGAAGGTCTAGATAAAGTACTCTATGGTCTAATTGTAGGGATCCCAGTTATAGTTGTAGGAAATCGAAACCTTGTTGAGTCCATGATTCATTCATTGCGTCTTCTTTCTCCAACTAAACTACTAAATGTCAAACCATGGTCTTTCAAATATGAAATTGGCTATGACATTATTGGTACAAATGATTACGATAAGCTTTTACCTTCAAGTACATTGGTCATTGTCAACATTGATGAAGGGATTGTTTTTGGAGGACACTCGTCAGCATATTTTAAAGATATAATTAAACAGATTTCAAATCTGAATGCTGTAGAATCTTTTACATTTCTAAGAACAGAGTTGGATTGGGTCTTCCAATCTCTGGAATCATTATCTATTCGCAGTCACTCTAAAGATACTCTTCCTCTGGAAAAACAGATGATTCTTTTTGAATTACTTAAACGCCTTCATTGATTTGTTTCTTCACAAAATAGTGAAGTTTATAATGTTCCATACAAATGGGCATTTAGTTCTATGAGTTCCTCTGAGCAAAAAAATGAAAAATCTAGATTAGATTGGATAAGATTCAAGAAACATTCTTTAGTAGGAAAAATAATTTTTGTAAGTACAGTTTGCTTTTTTGGTGTTTTGTTGCTATTCAACTTCTTTACTTTGCTCTATGGAAGGTGGACAGAATTAGGCATATATTCAGTTTGGCTTCTGTTTGGATGGCTATTCTTCTCTGTGTTGATTTACATTAGTTTTAAGATCATCTCTATGGTTATGACCAAAGGTAGCAAAGAGATTAAAGAACTGGAAAATTTACCTCCTGAAGAAAGTATACCGGATAAAAAGTGATTAAATTGACAGTGTGGAACGTACAACGTCAGCATAGCAAACTCTATCTGATTGTAATTGGATCAATTTATGTATTAATGGTAGCAGCAATTATAGTTCTAGCAGCTATTGCAAACGATTGGTTATTCTGGATATTTGCCTCTCTAACAAACATAGCTATTATTGCAATCGGTGTGAAACGATTCATCAAGATATTGAAACCTAGAGTAGTTAGTGCTCCCTTGGGAGAAACTTTATCATATAGAAGAACTACAATAGAAAATGAGGATAGGATAGAGAAAACTGAGAGTAATGAAGATGGAGAAAACAAATAAGGCAAGTATTTCACGAGTCTCAACAATCTCAAGTTTTGTCATGTTTTTTGGTACATTTGGTATAGTATTTCTACTTGCATTTATAGAATCAATCACTGTGGATTGGTATCCCGAAATTTGGGGTATTATCTTCATTTTGTTAACTTTTGGATTCAGTTTGTCTTATATTATGTGTCAAAAAATTCTTGGAAGAGCAAAGAAGAAAAAATCTGAGGGATTAGAACAAAACAACATTTAACACGTATTCGAACAGTCTTACCCAGCTTTAAATATTATGTAGAGTATTTTTTTATAATGGATACTGCCGACAATATACGGGATAGTAGGATATTTGAGAAATCTATCCCCTTGATTCGTAGATGCATGAAAGAAAAAGTTAGCGTCTCCCTTCTTTTGTCAACGCTAAAATTAATGGATATGGGACTGATCAAGGAAGTCGAAGATTTGAACAGTTTTATGGAAAAAAGAGTTGAAATAAATCCCAATCGTGTACATGATGTAGAAAAAATCAAGGGTATGATTGTTCATCGCTATTTTGAATGATTTTTCATTCTTTCATAAAGAACTTTTGCTGCAAAAGCTGCTTCTCTTGGAGAAAGAAATATAGGCGCTTTCTCTTGTTCTGCAAAACCTTTTATCGCCTCAAGTATTGATCCACTCATAAATATTGGGAAAATGGGTTTTTTTCTACCAGACTCATTCCAGGCTTTTATTACTCCTTTGTAGTGTTCATCTGGTTTCATTTCTAAAAATGTAGGGACAACACAACATGGAACAACAATGTCAATATTTGGATCTTCTAGCATTAATTTTGTAACTTGATAATAACTTTCCCCATTTGCTCCAGCAATCATATCGAGCGGATTAACCTTTTTTACCAAAGGAATCACATGAGGGTCGATTTTTTGTTTGAACTCCTCAGAGAATTCAACAAGTTCTAACCCCATTTCTTCAGAGTGATCACTGAACAAAACAGCTGAACCACCTGAATTAGTTAAAACACCAATTTTTCCTCCTAGAGGTTCAGGTAGGAATGAAAATGCCTTTATCGCTGCAATATAATCGCCTAAGCTTTCACACAAAGTAGCTCCAGCTTGTTTAACGGCAGTTTTAAGAGAGTTATAGTCAGTTGCAATTGAACCTGTATGGCTACTTGCACTTTTCATCCCCGCAGCTGTTCTACCACCTTTGAGGACCACAGTTGGTTTTTTAGCAGCAAGCTCAACAAGTTTATTGTAAAACGCTCTTCCATTAATTACATTTTCTAGATAAATAGTAACTACCTTAGTATTCTCATCTAAGATGAAATACTCCAGAAGATCTGTAAGATTGACATCTATCATGTTGCCTAGATTAGCAAATTTGGAAAAACCTAATCCTTGCCACCACATCTCATAGAGAATCGCTGCTCCGAAAGAACCCGATTGAGTTACCATGCTTACATTGCCTTCAATAGGTGTTTGAACAAAGGAAGCATTCATGCCTATGTCAATATTCTGTATCCCGACACAATTGGGGCCAATCAATCTCATCCCTGCATCCAAACCTTTGAGTTTCATCTCTTTTTCAATTCTTTTTCCTTCCTCATTTATCTCCCCAAATCCTGCTGAAACAATAATAACACGTTTAACTTTTTTCTCAATGCATTGATCAATAACGGAGTCTACGACATTTGCTGGCACTAAAATGATTGCGATATCGATATCATCTGAGATGTCTAAGATAGAGTTGTAGGTTTTTAAACCTTCTATTTCTTTGCTTCCATGAGAAACGAGATATACTTTACTTGTTAGATTTTTATTTTTCAAAATGTTTGTTGTTACTGCATTACCGAATTTTTTTGGATCTGCTGTAGCTCCTATGATGGCAATAGATTTAGGATAAAAGAATACAGAAAGCATAAACTTAAGCATCAACCTCGTATATAGCATTTTGAGGGCATACATCAATGCATACTTTGCAGCCCCTACAAATTGATTGTTCTATTGACACTTTTTTGACATCCTCACTAAAATTCAGTGCCTGACAACCAAACTTATT
>DAOVRE010000145.1 GCA_030628305.1 Candidatus Heimdallarchaeota archaeon
CCTTTTTTGAATATTCTTTCAATTGATAAAACTTTTAATCTCTACCAATATTTCCTTTTTGGGTCTCATGACAGTGTCTGAAATTAAGATAATTGGGGTTACTGGTATGCCTGGTTCAGGTAAAAGTGTTTTTGCAGAGCATGCGAACAACAAAGGCTACAAAACTGTTGTAATGGGTGATGTTGTGAGAGCCAAAGTTCTCGAGTATGGATATGAACAAACGCCAGAATCTGGAAGAAAAGTGATGCTGGAGATAAGAGAAAAATATGGGGAAGAAGCGGTTGCTCATCTTACATGCTTAGCAATAGATGAACTGACAGAACAAGGTCAAAGTGAAATAATCATCGATGGAATCAGAAGCCAAGCTGAAGTTACTCATTTCAGAGAGCATTTGGGAAAGGATTTTATTATAGTAGCTATTCATGTCGATCCTTTAATTAGATACAATAGATTGAAATTACGAGGAAGAAGTGATGCTCCTAAAACAGAAGAAGATTTTTCAAAAAGGGATGAAGCTGAATTGAATTTAGGCTTAGGAGAGACTATTGTTTTCTCAAATTATATTCTATCAAACAATAGAACACTAGAATCGTTTAAGGAATCTTCCATCTCACTCTTAAATGACCTGAAGAAAGGTAAAAAAACATGAATCCGATTCTTAAAATTAAAATTCCTGTTTATGCTACCGAAAGTAGAAATAAGGTAGAGAAATGCATAACCAATCTTTTAGGATATCTCCCTGAAATCGAAGAAATAGAAACCAAAGAGCATACAATGTTGAAAAGCAAAGATGCTAAGATTGATTCATTGCTGAGATTCTATAATCACATACGCCATGTGAAGGTTCTAGATGCTGTAAGAAAATGTGCAATTATAGATAACGAGAATAATGAATTAATTTTTAATTTACACAAACAAGCACTTTATGTTAATAGAATTTCAGTAATAACTTCTGATACTTCCTCTCATTTAGGTAATCTTCAAATCATAATCAAATCCAATAATCCTGGAAGAATTTTAGATTGGTTAGCTCCTAGAACTGAGAAAGGATTTGAGCTTAAGAAAACCTATTTCGGTGAAATCTTCAAGAAAGAAGATCAAACTTCAATTTCTAAACCATCATAAGCAACAAAGCTGTTAGGGAAAATTTCTTTTGCATCACGCAGAGATTCAGCTAGATTCTTATGCAATTCTGAAATATGTGTTAATATCAGTTTCTTTACATTTGCTCTTTTGGCGACAAAAGCAGCATCTGTACATGTAGAATGTTTGTGCTTCTTAGCTCTTTCAGCTTCAATCATTGGATAAGTTGAATCATGAATAAGTAAATCAGCCATAGCTGAATTATTGATAACATTGTCGTCTAATGAAGTATCTCCTGTTATGACTATCTTTGTTTGATTTTTAGTTGATCTATCCAATATTTCTGATGGAAATATTTTCTTATTTTCGACTTCTATTGGATATCCCTCTTGTAGTTTTTTCCATTTCTTTCCTTTTGGAATGTTTTTCTCCAGGGCTCGATCAACATTAAAAACCCCTAAAGATTTATGTGTAATAATTTTGTACCCTAAACAATTATCTCCATGAGATACTGGAAATGATTCAATATAGAAATCAGAATTTGACAGAACCACTCCCCCACCAGTTTCTATGACCTTGATATCATATTCTGGATATAATCTATAAGCTAATAATTGAAGGAAGATAAATGAGGATGTCCATGGAGGACCAATTATAGTTATTGATTTGGAAATGTTGTATAAACTTCTAGTGGTTAGAAGACCTATCAAACCAAGAGTATGATCAGAGTGTAAATGAGTTAATAAGATAGTCAAGTTTGAAAAGCTTATCTTGTACTTAAGCAACTGAACTTGTGTAGCTTCTCCAGCATCGACTAGTAAAGTATGGTTCCGATACTGTATAGATACTGAACTTTGCCGTCTTTCTACCTGTGGAGGTGCAGATGATGTTCCTAGAAAAGTTACAGTAAACTTATTGCTCATGAATATCACTTCAGAACTATTATTCTTCTAGTTAACGACTTATGCAATCGAGTATCTAAAATTTTCTGAATGGAATACCCAGCTTTTTCAGCTAATAATTCAGATTCATGTTTTGCAGGGCTACTGAACACTAAATAACTATCTTTCTTTAGAATTGTTTGAGCTTCAATTAAGAAGTCATAAATTAGGTTATTCACATTTTCTCCATGTGTAGAAGATTGAATTGCGTAAGGTGGGTCTGTTGCTATTGCATCTGCTTCTTTAATTGGTAGATGCCTTGAATCTGAACGAATTATCGAACAGTAAGTATTTTTGTAAAATTTCATGTTTTGATTACAGCCGTATACAGCGAATTTGTCAAGTTCAGATCCTATAACATTTGCGCCTAATGTGGCTGCTTCAATCAAAAATCCTCCTCCCCCACAGAATGGATCATAGAACATTTCATTTTGTTTTATTCTTGAAAGATTCACAATTGCACGAGCAAATTCTGTTTTCATTGATCCTGGTCTGAAAAACGGTCTATTTCCCGGTTCCCTACTTTCATATTCAGAGTGATCCAAAACCCAAACCTCTAAACCAAAATACAATCTTCTGCCAATCAAAATTCCAAAAAACAAATAGTCTGGGTTTTTAAGATTAACTTTTAGATTTTGTGCTTTATAATTGTTATATACAAAATCTCCAAGTTCTCTTTCCAAATCTGGGAGATCTTGCTCAATAACTTTTTTGCCAATTTTCTTGATTCTTACTGCAAAGGTTCTGTCATCCTCAATTTCAGGCAAAGAGATGAATTGTTGTAGTTCTAGTTTAACTTTCTCCACATTGCCTATTGATATCATTTTTAGGATTGAATGAAGAAATGCACACCTTTTTGCTGCTTTCACGGGATCTTGTTTAGTATTGAATAAGAGGATTTGATTGTCTTTTTTTTCAATTGAATATTGGATATTCTCAGCTTCTAAAGTTGCAAAGAATTCCTCAAACCCAAGCTCTTGATAATGACCTCGGATATGAGCTAAATATTTTTTCATAGATACTTGTCCTCAATAAATTTGCTTAAAATTGGGCTAATGTCAATTTGTTCGACATCAAATCTAGTAATAGTGTTGGAAGAATAAACCAATAAATCCCCATCCTTTTTCAAGTCTGCAATTACGTCAGGTTTAGATAAAACGTGTGCAAATAATATGGTAACAGATACAGCTCCTTTTTCAAATATGAGAGAGCAAGCTGCTTTGGCTGTTGTTCCTGAACTCACTATATCGTCAATGATTAACACATTTTTATCATTAAAATCAAAATTAGGCCGCTTAGTTTGGATTACGTGTGTAACTGGATCTCTGCTCTTTTCCATTATGTAATATGAAATAGAGAACTCATTTGCAATTTGTATGATGTCTTCTTCACTTCCTTTGTCTGGACCAACAATTATCCAATTGCTCCTGTCTTTTCCTTTGAAAAACTCTCCAACCATGAATGGTAAGACGTTCAAATTTTGTTTATCAAGCCCAGAATCTTGAACAAGATATTGTTCCTTATTATGAACATTTACAGTTAAAATACTATCAACACCTGAAGTCTGAAGATAGGAGAGCGTAAGATGATGAGAAAGAGCTTCACCTTTTAATTTCCTTTTATCTGCTCTCGAATAGCAAAGATATGGAATAACAGCTAAGACTCTATCTGCCCCTAATTCTTTCAAAGTTGAAGTTATTAGCATTATTTCCAATAAACTTTTTTCCTGATTTGGATAAGTTGATTGTATAATTAATATATCCTCGTTTTCAACTTGGTCGTCTATCTGAAGATATGTTTCTCCATCATAAAATTGTTTGAAATTAAAATTTACAATCGGCAAATCTAGTTGTTTGGATATATTTTCACCCAATGAATCAGAATTTGGACCTAGTAGTATCTTCATTTGATGTCTGTGTTAAACTAAATCAAAAGACTTTAAAATTTTTGTCCATTCAACCTCTTTCAGTATGGTTTACGAATCTAGTAAATTGAATAGAAACATATATTTATTAAAGCTGTAACATCATATTTATTGAAAGTTAGAATATTTTCTTGTGATGGATATGGTCGCTAAATCCAAAGGTGTTTCTAAGAAGCCTAAAACAAAAAGAGATACTCTATTGGACATCGATTTTCACGATACAAGTGAAATATCTGTTCCGCCTCGATTAATTGATCAAGTGATTGGTCAAGAAAATGCAACTGAACTCATAAAGAAGGCAGCATTGCAACGTAGACACGTTCTTCTTATTGGAGAGCCTGGTACAGGAAAAAGTATGCTAGGAGTGGCTATGGCTGAATTATTGCCAAATGAAGAATTAGTTGATGTTCTATGTATAGCAAATCCAAAATATCCTAACCAACCTCGAATTGCAACACTACCAAAGGGGCATGGAGCTAGAAAGGTTGAGATGGATGCAGAAGTTGCTAAGAAAAGCGGTAATAAACGCTTTATTATTTCTTTAGCAATCCTCTTTGCAATTATCGGTTATGCGCTGATTGCAACCGCTAGTAATCCTAGCAACCAACCAGTTACATTATTAATTGCTATGTTCGTAGGATTCTTTATCTTCTTTATGCTTAACCAATCAAGATCAAGAAATGAGATGCTGATTCCAAAACTCTTAGTAGATAATTCGAAAAAAGAAAAAGCGCCGTTTAACGATGCAACAGGATCTCATGCTGGAGGATTATTAGGAGACGTTAGGCATGATCCTTTCCAATCAGGAGGACTTGGAACACCTCCACACGAGAGAGTCGAAAGTGGGCTAATTCACAAATCTCATTTGGGTGTTCTTTATTGTGATGAAATTGGTACTCTTGAAATGAGAACACAACAAAAATTACTAACAGCTATGCAAGAGGGTAAATTACAGATCACTGGCCAATCTGAACTCAGTAGTGGTGCTATGGTTCGCTCTGATCCAGTACCTTGCAGGTTTGTTCTTATTGCAGCTGGTAACATAGAAACTACCAGAAATATGCACCCTGCTCTTCGTTCCCGAATTCAAGGTGCAGGTTATGAGGTTTATATGAGAGATGTAATGGATGATTCCCCTGAAAATAGACGTAAACTTGCTCGTTTTTGTGCCCAAGAAATCGTTAAAGATCGTAAAATCCCTCACTTCTCTAAAGATGCTGTAGAAGAGATTATTTATGAAGCTCAAAGAAGAGCTGACAGAAAAGGTCA
>DAOVRE010000274.1 GCA_030628305.1 Candidatus Heimdallarchaeota archaeon
AAAGCAAAGAAAGTTGTTGTTATAGGTGCATCAGCTATTGCTCTTGAAGTTGGATGTGAGCTAGCTGAAAGAGGACTAGATGTCACAATATTTGTAAGATCCAGAGTCCTAAGACAATCTTTCGATCCAGATTATAGTAAACTCATTGTTGATCTTTTATCTGCTAAACTCCCAGAGCATTTAACAATAAAAGTTGGTGAAAATGTTAAAGAGGTTGTTCTAGATGAAAACGGAATGGCATACAAAGTGATTACAACAAATGATGAGGAATTGGAAACAGATTTTGTATTTACTGCTGCTGGAGTAAAAGCAGAAACATCTTTAGCCAAAGATGCAGGTTTGGAAATTGGTGTAACTGGTGGTTTGAAAGTTGATAAGTATCTACAAACTTCGGATCCAGATATTATAGGTATAGGAGATTGCACTGAGACAGTGGATTTAGTCAGAGGTGACCCACTTTCATCAATGTTGGCTACATGTGCCGTTCATATGGGAAGAATAGCAGCATATACAATAGCTAAACCAGGAGAAGTAGAGTTCCCAGGAACTTTAAACAATTTCATTGTTCCTTTCGTAGATTTAAATGTGGGTTCCATAGGATACAATATAGTCACAGCTGAAGAAAAATATGGTGAAGGGAATGTATTGTCAGTTAAAATTAAGACAACAGACAGGCCCCATTATATGCCAGAAGCAAGGGAGATTTATTTCAAAGTCTTAGTAGTTAAAGAAACTGGAAAAATAGTTGGTGCCCAAGGTATTGGTTACAATCTTGTTACAGACAATTTGAATATAGTATCGATAGCTATTCAAGCAGATATGACATATAAACAACTCTTAGAAGCTGATCTCTGTTATGCGCCAGCTATTAACGAAACAATCTATCCAGTAACCCAAGCACTAGAGATGGTAGCAAGAAGATTACTAAGAAAGAGATAAAATAATAGCAAAAACTCTTCTCATTATTTTTTTAATTTTTTGACATTCTAAAATTTTTATTTTGCGTTCTTATTGTATTTTTTTTCACGTTTTGAGTAATGAAGTATTTCTAATGAATAGTAATTGTTTTTAATTCATATCGCATTTTCTCAACATGCTTAAGAAAACCGTGCTTAAACAAGCCCTTCATTTAATTGATAACTGGCTTGACTATCAAACCTACATAAAAGAAATCCCTGGAGTTGCGATTGGTATTTTTGTTGAAGATGAAACCATTTTCAAAAAAGAATATGGTTATGCAAACTTGAAGGATAAAACAAAATTAACAGATCAGCATTTATTCAGAATTGCTTCTCATTCTAAATTGTTCACAGCAACTGCTATCATGAAACTTTATCATGAGGAAAAATTATCAATCGATGATAAGATATCTAAGCACCTTCCTTGGTTTACCTCAGAAAAGGATAAGAATATGGAACAAATTCGCATTCGTCATTTGCTTACACACTCAAGTGGCATGTCACGAGACGGTAACACAGCACATTGGTATAATCACAAGTTTCCGGGAATTGATGAAATTAAAGCACAAATAAAAGAGGGAATTAGTTTTTTTGAGACAAGTGAGATTTTAAAATACTCTAACTTTGGTTATACTCTCTTAGGACAAATTATAGAAGCGGTATCTGGACTAAGTTACTCTGGATATATTCAGAAAGAAATTCTTAATCCTTTAGAGATGAAAAATACTGTTTTAGACGTTGATGAAACAAATCTTGCCAAACATGCTACTGGTCATAAAAGAAAACTCCCAAAAGTAGAGAGGGAGATTTTTGAGCATGTTCCTGCAGAAATAATGCACGCAGCAACAGGATTAAGTAGTACAGTTGAAGACCTTATTAAATTCTTCAAAGCACATATGCTAGGAAATAATATTTTGCTCCCAGATTACATCAAACGAGAAATGCAAAGAATACAATTTAAAGCTAAAACAGCTGATTGGGGGTTAGGATTTAGTATAACTGTTACACCTGAAGATAAAATTGTAGGACATGGTGGAGGATATCCAGGATTTATAACAGGATCGGGATTGATTCAAGAGAAGAAAATTATCATTATTGTGCTTACAAACGCAATTGATGGACCAGCTTTAACATTGTTCAATGGGATAAAGAACATTTTAAATCAACTAGAGAAAAAGAAGAAAGAACTAGAAGCTAAGCCAAATGAAGCAGTTCCAGATTTCAAAGATATAATAGGTTTCTTTGCAGGAGAGTGGGGAGTAACTTTATTCAGTCAAATTGACCATAAATTTGTTGCTATAAAACCTGCTGCTGACGACCCAGTTGAAATCTTTGAAATATACAAACATGAAGAAGGAAAAAAATTCACACTCTCAAAAGAATATCCATTTAGTTCTCCGGGACAAAGAATCTCTTTTATTGATGGACCCGATGGCGAGAAAATATTCGTTGATAGCCACGGTGGAAAAAGCAAAAGATTCAGTTATAAATACTAATCAGTGAAATAAGAATGAACAACTATAAACCAACAGATCCAATTAAATCTCCAAGATTCTCAGGAATTAGAACATTTATGCGTTTACCACACTTAAAAACAACTGAAGGTGTCGATTTTGTAATTATTGGTGTACCCTCTGATGCAGGAGCATCATTTAGAACTGGACAGAGAGAAGGTCCTGCTGCGATAAGAAAAGTATCTGCTCTATTGAGAGGTCGAAAAGCTAT
>DAOVRE010000142.1 GCA_030628305.1 Candidatus Heimdallarchaeota archaeon
AAGAGGAAGAAAAGAAAGGTTAGTAGTTAAATACACCATTTTTTGCAGCTAAAGTTAGTTGATTTATTCTGCTGTAATTATTTTCTAACTCTTGAATTAGTTTCTGATTTTTTGTTTTTCCAGTTTTGATTTTTATTGCCATTTTTTTGCACCTAATATTACGTAACCACCTCTTTATTAAAGGATTTTTTTAATTAATTCGATTAATGGTTAAACTATTTGGTCAAATAACGTAACTAGATTGGAATATAATGTAGTTAATACTTTAAAGATGTTAAATGAGAAGTGCAATGCTTTAGCTGAATGGTTAAAGCTCAAAAGATGACCTGCACACAAACTTTAAGACGCAAATAATGAAACCAACATATGAAAGAACTTACCTTGATTTCATGGAATGTGAATGGGATCAGAGCTGTTTCCAAGAAAGAAATTTCAGAAAAACTAAAATTTAATGATTGGTTACACAAGGTTTCTCCAGATTTTTTATGTCTTCAGGAGACTAAAGCACATCCAGAGCAATTAACTGGTAAGTTACTAAATCCTCAAGGATATCAAAGTAACTGGTCATCTGCTGAAAGAAAGGGATATAGTGGAGTAGCTACTTACTCAAAAATCAAACCTGAACGAATTAACACAGCGCTTCCTAATGATAAGTACAACAACGAAGGTCGTGTAATGGAAACTGAATTCGATGATTTTGTTCTTCTGAATGTATACTTTCCAAATGGAAAACTAAATGCAGAGCGTTTGAAATATAAAATGGGATTTTATGACTCATTTCTAGAACATGTAATCAATCTAAGAAATGAAGGAAAGTCAGTTATTATCTGTGGTGATGTCAATACTGCTCATACTGAGATTGATTTAACTCATCCTAAATCCAACGAAGATGTTTCTGGTTTTCTACCTAAAGAACGTAAATGGATAGACAAATTGATTTCCAAAGGTTTTGTAGACACGTTTAGACATTTCAACAAAGAGACACAACACTATACTTGGTGGTCCATGAGGAATATAGTCAAAGGTGTTACGGCAAGAGAAAGAAACGTAGGCTGGAGGATAGATTACTTCTATGTCTCAGATGATCTAATTGATAAAGTATCTGAGTCCTATATGCTTAAGGATGTAATGGGTTCAGATCATTGTCCAATCGTACTCAAATTGAAAGTCTAAGAGCTGAATTGTCTGTTTATTAGGACATGGTTCACAATACTTATTTTTGTTTATCTTTTTTTTTTGCTATGTTCGAAATAGTGAAGTTAGAAGACATCGACATTCAGAAATTTTGGGACTATGTCCTCAAAGATATCCCTGGGTATTTCTTCTTCATACTTGATCAAAAACAATATCCAGAGAGTAGTCAATTCTTGATTGCTTTAGAAGAAGAAAATATAGTGGGAATATGTCTAATTTGGAAAAAGAGCATTGTACATGTCCGTAGTCATGATGAGGAAATTGTGAAAGCTCTATATGATGCGGTACCAAAAGATCTTACGATTACACAAATTAATTTTCCAATTCAACATAAAGAACTATTACATAGCTTAGTTCCAAAACCAAAACACAAAATCTCAACACACAGAATGTTACTAAAAAAAGAGAACATGATTCCTAGATTTCAATTAGATAAACCTTTTACTCAAAGAGCTTTAACTAAAGAAGATGCTGAAGAGATTGCTAGACTTTGTGCGAAAGCTGAACCAGTTTTTTGGGGTAAAATGAAGGCTGAAAATTTCGTTTTTGATGAAAATCAGATATATACAGGTTTACTTGATGGTAAGAAACTTATATCTTTCACATTGGCATGGATTGACGAAGCTGCAGCCATAATATCAACAGCAGCAACACTTCCTGAGTACCAAAATCAAGGATTAGCAACATATCTAGTTAATGAAAGTATTCATAGGATGATGGAGCATACTGAAATCGCTATTATACATGTTGTTACAGATAATGCCCCTGCAATCAAGGTATATTCTAAAGTAGGGTATGAAGTTTATGCAACTTATGAAATGGTAGGAATTTGAGATAGTTGATTATCTTAAAAAATAAAGTGATTAGTAAAAACTAGTTGGTTGATTTCTTTTTTGTTTTGATCATCAGGAAATCAGGAAGTGTATCATTATCCATATAAGCTTGCCTTGGGTATTTCTCCACTATCTCTTTAGATGCTTTGGGTTCACTCATCTCTATTATTTCTAAATCATTCTTAACTAGCTCATTTACATAATTGCTTATTGGTCTTGGAAATGCAAGTGATGGTGTTTCCCATCCAAATGGAAGCAAAGTTGGTCTTTCATCGAAATAATCCAAAGCAATCTTGCGTTTGTCTTCATTTCTCTGACTATCTGAAGGGACTCGCATAGAAGTAGTTGCAGGCCACGCAAATGCAGGATGTGTTATACTAAAAACGAAAATTCCTCCTTTTTTCAAAACCATCGAGATGTTATTTATTGTAGTTTGGTAATCAGCAATATCCATCAGAGCCATGTTACAAACAATTTTATCAAAAGAATCTTCTTCGAATTCCTTGCTTAAGTCTTCAGCAGCCATCTTCAAATAACGTATTCCCAAGTTGTCTTCATTCTCTCTCTCTCTTGCTCTATCAATCATTTTAGAGATATCAATTCCAGTTATTTTTACACCTAGTTTAGCTAAGTATCTAGCTACTGTTCCCTCACCACAAGCTACATCTAAGATTTTTTCATTTTCTTGTGCATCAAGTAACCTATATAGTTCTGGTAGAATTAGATTAGTGTGATGGTATTCTTCTTCTTCCTCAGGTGATACCCAGAGTTGAGCCATTTTATCCCATGTAGATTTTGGAGTATATTCATCTAATGACTTAAGCCTAGTGTGTCTAGGTGCATCTCCAATGTCAAGTATCCTTTCTGATCCCCAAGCTTTATGTGGAAATTCTTGAGATATTATTCCTTCTTTAGAAATGGGCATCCACACTACAATATCTTCTTCTGGTTTAAGATTCCCAATTTGATAAGGATGTGTTCCCTCATATTCTGCGAAATCTAGGGCTGGATTATAATTTCCACATTTGTGACAAGGAATATCGTAATAATAATCATAAAATAAGAATTCTGTTTTTACCATCTTTTCTTCAACACATGCTAAACATGTGAATACTTTACACTCAGAACACCAAGCAATTCCGTTGAAGTGTGTCTTATTTCCACATTTACTACATTCATATTCCCAATGTAAAAAACAGCGTGGAGTAAAAGAATCCTTATCTTTACTAGCAAAATTAACTGGATAATCTTTTGCTATTTTTAGATATTCAGAACAATAGAAACAAGGAGTATATTCTGAAGAAGGCATAACATAATTAAAGTATGAGAGTATAAAAAAATACTCTACTCTTTCTGTTTTTTATTGTACTTTGGATAATTTTTCAATATAATAAGAGAAAAAAGAGCACTTAAGAAAATATATCCTGGAGTTTCAGTTGTGTGCTTATAAAATGCGTATCCTATTCCAACAGAATTTTCTTCTATAATAACAGCTTCCCATGTCCAGAGATAGCTTTTTCCATTTTCAATATCTGTAAGAGTAAATTTAGTTGTTGGGTTTAATGAATTATTAGAATATGAATCCGGTTGTCTTCCAAAAACTCTGAATTCTACATTCTCTGTTGTAAATCCATTCCATGCTCTAGATGTGCCTACATCATATGATAACCATAAACCAGTTTTAGAATGCGCATAAAAGGAAGAATCAAATGAATATCGTATAGTTGTGTTTGAGTAACCACCAAATGTAATGTTGCACAAGGCAAAAAATCTCCAGTCATCGAGTGAAAAATAATCGGACCAAGGATTAAGTGAAGTATTTTCTTCCCAGAAGAAGATGATATCAAACTCTTTAGTCAAACCATCTACTTCTAGACTCATATTTTCAACAAGACCGTCGTTCACTGAGTGTAGAAAAGTTGACTAATCTTGCCAGAGGCACTCTATCGGCATACAAAGCAAGTAGGAGCGAGTAAGCATGAAAAGTTTTCTACGGGTTTATATATGAAAGTGAATATAGTATGATAGATGGGATTTGTTCAGCACTTACCTGTTTCGCAACTACACCCGTAGTTGTCCTTCAGTAAACCTGCTTTGAAACAGGGAGTCTAGCTAACTCGGTGCTGATACTCTACGAACTATCCTCGAACAAAGTGTTCATAACTTCCCCTCAACGCACGTGAGGGGACCCACTTAAACGACGGTTAGACGCCTTCTGGCAAGTTTAACCAAGTTTCATAACGTGCGTCAAAATATACATAGTAAAATGGCGCTCCTATGAGTATTTCAGTAGTATCATTTGAATTATAAATTGTGTAGTTTCCATCGAAAGAGAGATCAAAGAATGTTTGATCTCCATAGTTTACATCGAATTCCAATACAACATTAGCTTCAATCATTTGTAGGTTAGTATCATTTCGAGGAAGTATACTTCCAGTTGTTCCTTCAATAAGGCCTATAATATCTGCATTAGTTTTATTGTCTGTATCTAGAACAAAAATCACTCCCAATAACAAAAGTATGCTGAGAAGGGAGAAGTACTTGTATCGATTTAGCAAATTAATCTCAAAAGATACATATTTTAGATACTTATTATGTCTTTCGTGCAACTATATTCTCTTTTTTTTCTTCTCCTTGAAATATTGTATATGCTAATTACTAGAGGAATCACAGTATTTAGGACTAGAAAACCTGGTGTAGGAGTTGTTGCAGGTGTATAATATTTGTACTCTACATAACCCCAATAATCCCATATTTCTACCTCTTCCCATGTCCAGAGGTAACTTTTTCCGTTTTCTATGTCTGTTTATTTCGAAACTAGTTGTTCCTATATTAGTATGATTGAAGTAATAATCAGGTTGTTTTCCTTTAACTCTAAATTCAACAGTCTCTGTGGTCACATTATCCCATCCTCTTGCTGTTCCCACATCATACAGTATCAAAATTACATCATAATTCTACTCTGGCAATTGAATCAAACTATACCGAATAATTGTGTTTGGATCTACTCTTGGTATCTCTGGAATATTCTCTTCTTCAGACATAAACTGTATTTTGTAAAAGTGTTTATAAAATCGCCCCTAAATATACGAAATTATCTGTTTTCATTATTTTGCAAAGGGGGGCTCATTCTAATAAGGGTATCATTACAAGAACTTCCCACCTTCTCGGCAGTGGAAATGACCTATTTTTCTAGTGGAGAAAAATTAGCTAA
>DAOVRE010000134.1 GCA_030628305.1 Candidatus Heimdallarchaeota archaeon
ACTTTAACCTTTCTTGGAGGTTTTTTAATACCTCTTTCCCAAAGAAATTCGTTTAATTCATTAGTAATCACAACAAAATCAGCTTTAGTGTGTTTAACGATAAAAGCCTTTAGCATCCTAACGGCTTTTGGTGTTCTTTTATACGGTGCTGTTTTATTTAATTTTGGGTAAAATGGGATAGTATAAATACTTTCAATAGCTTCTTGAGACATATTCTATAACTCCTTATCTTTTTATTCTAGTTGAACGCCATTTTCTGCGTTTAGGATGATTACGAAAGCGACGATTTGTTCTAATAACGCACCAGCTGGGTACGGGGTTGTTGGTTTTCATTTCTTTCGCATATCTCAGCTTTTTTCCTAAATTTCTATATCTTGCCATTATAATCGCCTTATTTCTACCTTTGTCTCTCGTTTTTGTCCTTGAATTTTACGAAGGATTTCTTTTAATTGTTCATCATTGATTTTTTCCTTTACTCCTCCTTGCTGTGCAATTTGAATTAATCTTAATTCTACAGCTTCAGCAACTTGAGGACGGACAAGTTTAACATTAGCAAGCCTTTGTCTAGCTTCTTCAGTAAGAATTTGACGTAGTATTGATTGCTTCTGAGCTTCAAGATTTGCTTTTTGCTCTTCTTGAGCTTGTGAAGCAGCTTGTTGTTCTTGTATCTGAGCAAATTTTTTTTGCCTTATAGCTTCCAATTCTTCATCATTATACATCTGCTTAATCTCTCCTATTGGTCAGCTACTAATGTTTTGTTTTTTATTGCATTATTGATTATGATCCTAATATCTATCTAACTCAGGAATCTGTCTTTTGATCTCTGATGAGAGCTTATCTACGAAAGAGTGACCTTTAGGAGTAATGATGCGACCTATTGTGACTCTGCTTTTACTTCCGAGACCAATTTTCTTTTGAATATAACCTGCTTTTTCAAGTTGTTGTAACACTTTGCGAATAACTGCACCACTTCCTCTAGCAAAGTGCTCAGGTCTGACTCCTCTTCTATATCGACCACCATAAGCAATTCGAAGCTTCGAAACGCCGATTGGACCATAAAAATATATTTTTCTCAAGATAGAAGCAGCTCTAATGTGCCACCAATCATGTTGAGTAGGAGTGCTTTCTTTATGAACTCCAGTTTTTGCGAACTTAGCCCATTCTGGTGGTTTTATTTCTGTTTCTTTTTTCAATTCTTCTACAATTCTTGAAATTAACATATCAGCTGGTACATCATAAGCTGTTGGCATATTTTTCACTCATTTTCATTTTAACGCTAGAGAGAGCTCTATAGTGCTTTTTCAGTGTCTCGGGAACAATCCATGTTTAAAAAGATTACTTTGCTAGTTAAATGACATTGTCTGTAATGACGATATTTACGTAATTTGAAGTATGCATTTGGGTTTTCAGAGATCAGTAAAAATGAACCAAAACTTTGCTATTCAATCACCATTTTTGCTACCTACGCTGCATAAAAGTTTTTTAAAATTGAGCAATGATCATAAAAATAGATATAAAGCTGTTGGATACTATAACGATAGCGGAAGTAAATCTTTTGAATACCACAAATGGAAACAAAGGCAGGAAATGGAAAGAAATATTCTCTTACGTTGATGATTTATTCATTATTTTTGGAATACTGCTTAATGGAGCCAGTGCGATTGTGAGTTTAATAGAAGGTCATCTAATCGCCGGACTAATTCTCGTTCTATGTGAAATAGCATTAATAGTTGCCTATGTTTTGAAAATAATTTAAAATGTTATTTGTTTTAATCGTCATCTGAAGAATATTTATCGACGATATATTCACCAAGAATTCGAAACGCTTCATCAATATTTTCTCCAGTTTTTGCAGATGTTTCAAGAAAGAAGTTCTCGATTTTATGCTCTTTTGTTTTCTTGTTGAGCCCTTCAATGAACTCTTGAGCTTCTTCCACTGTAACTGCATGATTTTCAAGATCCATTTTATTTGAAAGGATAATGACTGGAACTACCCCTCTTCCGCTATATTGATACAGCTCTTGGATCCAATTAGTAAGATTGTGGAAGGTTTCTTTTCTTGTAATATCAAATACTGCTAAAGCTCCAAAACACCCTTTAAAAAATCGAGGACGGACATTTTTAAACATAGGTTGCCCAGCTAGATCCCAAATCTGATACTTGATTTGGTAGTTATCTATGGTCTTTGTAGTTGCTGCAAAATCAGCTCCTAATGTTGTCAAGTGCTCTTTTTCAAACCCTAGACCAAGATAATTATTTCGAATTGAGGTTTTACCAACAGCAGAATCACCAATTAATACTATTTTTACCATATAAACATTCAATTGCTGTGATTCAGTACTTTGACCTTCAATTTCGTTGGTGTCTTTCTCTTCTTTTGTATGCTTCTTAATATTGTCTTCAAAGAGAACTACCCCTTTATCTGACCCTTTATCAGACTTCTTTGGAGATTTCTTTTTATCGGACATATTATCAGCCTACAATGAATTTTATTAATATAAAAACATGTGCCTTACTTTTTCAAACATTGTTAAGCATCATAATTCAACAATGTTTTAACGAGATTTTTATTAAAGTAAGGATTCTTGTTAATATAATGAAGATTTATAGCTATGATCGGAAGGATTTGTCAGAAATGTCCTCTCTTATCAACATATGTTTCAAAACAAAATATAATACAGCATTTTTTGAAAGATCGATTTTTCAGAGACCAGGAATTGATTTTGAGGGTTCTATCATTATAAAAAAAGATAATGAAATAATAGCTAATACAACATTAACAAGAAGAAAATTAAGATTTAAAAAGGAAGAATTGGATTTATTGGCTATTGATTATGTAGTTACACATCCTAATCACAGGGGAAAAGGGCTTGCAAAAACAATGATGAACCGGTCTATAGATTATGCAAAAGAGAAAGGTTTGGATGGTCTTTTCCTATCTGCCGATCCTAAATATCATGCAAGAGACATATATGCAAAAATTGGCTTTCAAGAAGTAGAACAAGCTTCAGTAGCGGTTAGAATGACAGATTATGCTGCAACATGGTCTGGTTTCGAATTACCCTACAAATTGCTTGTTCTTTCATTACCTCTCTCCAAAACAATAAATATTTTTCATAAGAAATCGAACTTACCAGTAAATTTAGCGGATGAATCTGACATTGATTCTTTCTTAAAAAGTGTGAAAGATCATTTTGGTGACAATTTTGGATATACTTCTTTGACCCAAGAAAAGTGGGAATGGATAAAAGATTGTTCTATAAATGAAAACTTTCCAATAGCTCTGATGGTTATGTTAAACGATGAAATAATTGCTGGATGTCGTGTTAGTATATTTCAACCATCTTTTGCTAAAATCAACCCGTTTGTAGGAATCATCTCAGATATTTTTGCTAAAGCTAAAAGTAGAAAAAAGCAGAAACAGTTGATGAGAAACCTTGTGCTCCAGTCAATTGAGATTCTCAAAGAACATACCATACCAACAGTTATTTCTATAGTTTCGAAATCTTCACCAGCTTCAGAATCTCTAGTAAATTCAGGTTTCTTCCTGCTTGAAAAGATAGCATACATGTTTTATCCTTTAACTCAGAAATTGAAAGATAACTTAAAACGAGCAGAGATTGAAGATATTCCTTGGTATTATATCCAAGAACACCTCTTAGGAATGCCTTGAAATTATCCTGCCTATTCATGTATCTCTGGGATTCTATGTATAATGAGATGATTTTTTGCTAATTTTCCTAATTCCTTTGCTTGAGATACTGAGAGATGATAGTTAGATGGCTCTCCTTCATGTGTACCTTCTATAATAGCTAAATCTGCACCTGTGATGTGAGATCTGAGCAATTCAAAATAGCCCGTATCACCCGTATAAACAATAGTTTCTTCTTTCTTGCTGACAATGAAGCCTATCGCAGGAATTTTAGGGAGTTCATCACCACCAATAAGAGAACCTCGATGTTTTACTGGGAAAGATTTGATAGTAATATCCTGAACACTTTGTTCTGAATCAATATCTATGATTTCATACTCGAAAGGGGTGCTGTCTTCATAACTTTCTTGAAAGGTTCTAACCAAACCTTGAAGCTCTATGACATTAGGTGAAGATATTATTCTCAATCTTTTCTTTCGATTAAGCATCCTGAAAAAAGCCAGAAGAGAAAAGATGCTTCCGACATGATCAAAATGACCATGAGATATTAACACAGTATCAATGTTGTCGTAATGAGTTCTAGGAAGCGCGATAAGGTCTCTAAGGATACCGTCCCCTACATCCATTAAAATGTTGGAACCCGTATCAATGTCATTTACTAAAATTTGCGTAGCAACACCAGCTAAAGAACAGAGTATTTTAACACGAAAATGTCGCCCTTTCCAGTCCCAGTTAACCTTAATATCAGAAGGCATACATTACAAAGAACATGAGTGCAAATATCTCTTTCTATTTTTCCGATATCTTTTTACTTTAATATTGAATAATGGGCATAATGAGTGCTTTGAGTAAAATGGTGGTTAGATTTCTAAAAAAGTATTCAGAAAAACTTGAAAAGAAGCAGAGATTCCATTTTGCAGCAAAAATGGCTTATCGAGCATATAAAATATCTGAAAAAGAACTTGAACTATTGTTGAAAAGCGCATCATTAGAGATTAAAGCAAAAAAACATTCGCTCGCCATTCCATTGTTACAGCAATTCATAATACATGATCCAAACTCATTGAAAGCTATGCTTCTTCTAGGCATAGCTTATAGACAAATAGGAAACTACGAGGAGGCAATCAAAGTGCACTTGAAAAGTCTAGAGCAAGATGAAGATCCGGTTAGGGCTCATTATTCGTTGGGAATAGATTATGAGAAAAAGGGTAACAATGAAACGGCAAAAAGATACTACACTAAAGCAATAGAGTTAGATAAAGCATTTACAAAAGCATACTTTAGACTAGCAAACATTTACATGAAAGAAGAAAAATATGATTTAGCTGTAAGCTTGTATATAGATGGGTTATCATTAAGAGAAGGATCAGTAAATGAATGGATAAATCTAGCATATTGCTACATGAAAACAACAAGAAATGAAGCAGCACTGAAGGTGTTAAAGGAAGCATTAAGATTAAATCCAGGATCATCAGAAGTAATATTTGCCTTAGGAACATGTTATCTGAGTCAACATAAATATGAAAAGGTAGAGGAGATGATAGATAAACTAGATCCAATAAAAGATAGGGAGTTCGGGCTATCACTGAAAATTAAAGTGGCGATGGATAAACATCAATATGAAGAAATAAAGGAGATACTAGAGGGAATAAAAAGAAAAGAAAGAGAAGCGGAATACTGGTACTATAAAGCGGTATATTATACAAATACAGGGAAAGAAAAGAAGGCAATAAAAGAACTGGAGAAAGCGATAAGGGAAAA
>DAOVRE010000079.1 GCA_030628305.1 Candidatus Heimdallarchaeota archaeon
ACTATGGCAAATATCAGCGAAAAAATGAATGAAGCTCTAAATAAACAAATTGGAGAAGAGCTAGAATCAGCATATATCTACCTAGGAATGGCAAACTGGTTTGAAGAAAGAACTCTAGTTAAGCTAGCAGATTGGTTTGCAAATCAAGCAAAAGAAGAATTTGCTCACGCAATGAAGTTTAAATCCCATATTCTTGAAAGAGGAGGAAAAGTACATTATCCTGAACTGAGAGAACAAAAACAAGATTGGTCAAATATTATGGAAATATTAGAAACTACTCTTGGACATGAACAATTCATTACAGGCAAGATCAACGAATTATATGAGCTTGCACAAGAAATTAAAGAATACTCATCTATCCCTCTATTATTATGGTTCATTGAGGAACAAGTTGAAGAAGAAGACAATGCTATGGCTTTAATTGATAGGTACAAAGGTTACAAGAACGACTTCAATTTTGATTATCATGTTGTTAGAGAAGTTGAAGAATAAACAAACTTCTTTATTCACTTTATTTCTTATACATATCAAGCTTATTTAATAATAGATTCAGGTCTTCTATTTCGTGATTTGGCGTAATCACAAATCGCCAGAGATCTTCATATTTACCTATTCTCCATCCAGATTTGTATATATCAGAGAAGAGTTTTTTCATATTTTCTGGAACTCTAACTGAAAAAACATTCAATTTTCCTTTTCCAAGAATGCTACAGCCTCTTTCTACTAGCTTTTCTTTCAAATAATCAGCATTGTACAAGGCTTTTCGTACTCTCTCCCTTAACCATTCCACCCCTTTCCACTTCAATAAGAAATATTCTGCAATTATTGATGCTCCCGGTTTTGTTCCAACTAGGGTTCTGTTATCAGTTTTTATTCCTGAAAAATAAGGTAGATGGTGTACAATATCTTCTGTCAATGATCTTGATCTAAAGATTATATTGCCATTTGGAATGGGGCTTGACAACATTTTATGTCCATCAACAGCAAAGCTTTTCACGCCATCTAGAACAAAATCAAATTTTGGAGATTCTTCTAAGAAAGGAATTACAAAACCACCAAAAGAAGCATCTACGTGTAACCAAGTCTCGTTTAATAATGCTATCTCGGAAAGTTTTTCTATATTATCTATTGCCCCATAGACAGTATTTCCCGCAACTCCAACAATTGCACATGTATTTTCATTGATTTCTTCATCAACAATATCCGTTCTAATTTCAAAATTATCATTAGTAGGAATTATAATAGTTTCGAGGTTTAGAAGGTCTGCAGCTTTATCAATAGAAGTATGTCGTGTTTCTGGAATTAGCATATTTAGTGTTTTGCTAGTAAGACTTCTCTTCTTTTTTATATAATTCCTAGCCGCCCATAACCCAATGAGATTTGCTTCACTACCACCTGAAACAATATTTCCATAAGGTGTTTCATTATGAAAAAAACTTCCAAGTAGTGAAATTAATTTTTTCTCAATCTTTCTAGTTCCAGCGAAAATAGTTGGATCTCCAGCATTTTTCTCTATGAATTCAACAAATATATTTTTCGCATCATCGTCAGGATATGAAGACATACTGCTAAAGATTTTCCCTGAGAAATAGGAACTATCTTCTGATAATTCTTGCTTCAAGAAAGTGATTATATCAAATAAATCTGGGTTCATCTCGTAACCTCACTTGATTAATTATTTTCCTTGATGTTCAACTTTTTGTTGTGTATTTTCTAAACAAAACTTTTAACCAGCTTTTGAATAAATCTATTTGTGAGCAAAAAAAAACACGATTCTTATTGCTGGATTAGGCGCAATTGGTTCAATTCTATTTTCTCGTTTAGAGAGACAGAACGCAAAAATAGTTTGTTTAACTTCAGCTAGGGGAACCAAAGAAATCAGCGAAAAAGGGCTGCTTGTTCAATTAATTTCAGACGATGCTCCTAAATTACATAAAGCAGATGTGTTTGAGTTTCTGCCTGAAAAGCACAAATTTAAGCAGTGTATCGTAGCAACAAAGGCATATAATAATCAAGTTTTAGCAGATTATCTGGTCGATTATATGGCTGATGATTCATCTATTTTACTGTTTCAAAATGGTATTGATGTCGAGAAACCTTTTACTGAAAAAGAAAAAGATTGGAAGATTACCCGTGCAATATCATCTGTTGGTGCATTTCGAGATGAGAAAGGTGTTACTGAAACAGCAATTGGAGAAACTAAACTAGGAGTAATGAATTACAACGAAATTAAAGAAATAGAACAATGGAAAAAATTGTTGTTATCAATAGGTTTGAATGTTTTAATTCCTGAAGATTTGAATAAAAATTTTGCATACCATTATTATCTCAAAGCAATAGTAAATTCGACTATCAATCCTATAGGTTCTATTACAAAGTTGAAGAACGGCGATATAATTGAAGATAAACAACTTCTAGATCTCATTGAGCGAATTGTAGATGAAATCATAGCAATTCTTTCAAGAATGATGATTATATCCAAAACAGATGCACTTGAAACTATCTATAAAATTGCTCAAAACACTTCAGATAATAAATGTTCAATGCTTCAAGATCTCGAAAAAGGTGTTAAAACTGAAATTGATTATCTTAATGGTAAATTTCTAGAAATTAGCAAACGTGAAAATGTAGAGGCGCCAATTAATTCTAAACTTGTTTCTATAATAAAAACACTTTCAGACAAAAGTGAACCAGAAGAATTAGCTATTTTAGAATTCAAATCGTTGTTATGAGGGATAAAATGACAAACTATTGGGTAGCTTCTCATATTTCTGGACTTTTTGCAATCTATGATGAAAACATAGACCCATTGAAAAGAGGTTCTCGAGGAGCTGGATTTTCAATATCTCGAGGAACTACTACAACAGTGAGATTTTCCGAGGACAATGAAAATCACTTTTTTTTCAATAAGAAAGAAGTAGAAGTAAATCTTGCAAACGTATCGAACTTCGTTCTCAATCATTATTTGAAATTAGCTCAAGCTAATAATGAAGGTGATTTTGGTGTTTCAATTCATCATGAATTTGAGATTCCCTTATCAGCGGGATATGGTGCTAGTGCATCAGGAGCTCTCAGTTGTGCATTTGCACTTAATGATCTCTTGAAACTTAATTTGAGTGAACAAAAAATTTATCAAATTGCGCATACTGCTGAAATTATTGAAGGTGGAGGTCTAGGAGACGTTTTAGCATTGTACAAAGGAGGCTGGGAATACCGAACCTTAGAAGGTGCTCCTTATGTCGGAAAAGCAGAAAATATTCTCAGTAACCAATTCAAAGTAGCAACTCTATCTTTTGGTGAGATGAACACAAAATCTATTATAAAAAATATCAATTGGAAAGAAAAAATTAACAGTGTAGGTAACTTATTACTGCAAGATATAATCAGTGAACCTACAATCAGGAACTTTGGTTTAGCCTCAAGACATTTTGCTGTTTCCTCAATGTTGGTCACTCCGAGTGTCTCAAAATTCATGAATCAATATGATAATGAAAATCTCATAATTGGTCAAATAATGTTAGGCGATGGAATATTTATCCTCTACAAAGATTCTGATGATTTGCCTAATCATCCTAACCTTGTGAAAGAAACTATCTGCCATTCAACAGTTAGAAAACTCTAATTAACCATATCTGTACTCTTCTGAGGGGTATTTCCCTTCTTTAACTTCATTGATAAAATCCTTTACTGCTTTTTTAACAATTTCTTGGACATTAGCATATTTCTTAACAAATTTTGGTTTATCAATAAAAGACAACCCAATCAAATCATCAATAACGAGAACTTGACCATCACAGTATTCACCTGCCCCTATACCAATGGTGGGTATAGTTAGTTCTTCTGTTATCTGCTTGGCTAATTTCCAAGGAACAGATTCTATAACAATAGAAAATACCCCGGCATCTTCCAACTTAATAGCATCTTCTAGAAGTTTGGATTCTGCTCCTGATGATTTACCCTGAACTTTGAAACCACCAAATTTGTTTACATACGTTGGAGTTAATCCTATATGACCCATTACTGGAACTCCTATTTCCAATAATGCCCGAATCTCTTCTGTTCTTTCTTCTCCACCTTCTAATTTTACAGCTTGGCAATTTCCTTCTTTGATTAACATTCCTGCTTGTTTAATCGTCTCTTCTTTGCTCAATCCATATGAGAGAAAAGGTAAATCCCCGATGACAAGAGCTCGTTCTGCTCCTCTCGAAACAGCTTGAGTGTGACGAATCATATCGTCTAAAGTCACTTTGAGAGTATTTTCATAACCAAGAATCGTCATGCCTAATGAATCTCCGACTAAAATTGTGTCTATGCCCATCTGATCTATAATTTTAGACATGGGATATGTATAAGCTGAAATCATAGTGATTTTTTCTCCTTCCTCTTTCATTTTCCGAAGATTTTTTATGGTGACTTTCTTCATCATTTTTTTCATCTCATAGGTTTTTTGTAAGATCTTCCAATTTTCCTTCAGCTAATTCTTTTAGTCTTGAAGACATGAAATTTAGCGTTTCTTGAAGTGATTTATAATTGTCAAAGTCATTTATTAACTCTTTCAATTCATCCGAGTCTTTCTCCTTTAGCTTGAAGGTTTCCTCAATCATCTCAGGTATTGCTCTAATAACATTATTTACTATAGTTACATTAGCCCATAGAGATGTTCTAGACAGAGGATTCAAGTCAATCGTTATAACATTTTTACCTGCTCTTCTAAGTGCCATGGTTCTATCCCCATCTTCAAGGGGGACAAGAATTACATCAGCAGAGTATATACCTCTGACATCAACTATTCTTCTTAAATGTGAGATTTCTTCAATTGTTTTTTGATACTCAGGATCAACACCAAGAATTGTAGTAGCTCCTGCTTGTTCTAAAACACTGGTCAGAGCTTTAATTCTTTCCTTGCTTCTATAAAATAGATTTATCTCAAGTGAAGCTCCTGTAATTTCAGCTAGCTGGACTATTTCTTTTGGGCAGAGAGCAGCTATGTTTCCATTAACACTAATAACAGCTTTTTTTGCTGTCAATAACATTGCAACTGCAACCTCTTGCTGCTTTTGAGCATAGTTCGGTGTTTTTTCTCCTAATAAATAATCATAAGCTTCTCCGCGACCATGTGCTATTAGTCCTGCTTCGGCTACAACTTTTTCATGCATACCCTCTATGATTTTTTCACGTGTTCTCAAAGATTCTGCTCTTGGATGATTATCTGGTATAGGCATCTCAATAATAGATTAGAAAAGTTCCTTAAATAGTTTCATACTTAATTCTCAATGCTTAAATATTCACACAGAAATAATCTCTTTATGGATAGAAGGAACTTCTGGAGCAAAATCAACCATGTTATTGGTTATCTTTTTTATGCTTTTATAGCCGCTTACTTTGTATGGTCACTCATTAATATAATTCTTGACATTGGTAATCATGAACCTTTGACTGTGGGAGGGCAAATAATTAATATTCTTGCTTTAATTTTGGAAGCAGCGGCATTTTTAATTGCTATTTACTTCGCTATTCAACTTATTGACGGAGTATTAAGAGTTGGAGAAGTTCCTTACGATTTAGATGCCTTATCAGGCAATACAAAAATCAGTGTAATCGTTCCTATTCATAATGTTCAACCCCAAGTTCTCAAAGAAACTCTAGAGGGATTTACAAAACAAACCTATTCAAATTATGACGTATGGGTAGCTGACGACAGTACCAATTTGGAACTCAAAGACGCGTGCAAGAAGATATCTGAAGAACATGACGCCATTTATTATTTTGAGGAGAATGATCAATTTAAAGCTCATATGCTTAATCTAGTAATCCCAAAAACCAAAGGTAAATTAATTGCTTTCTTCGATGTCGATCATATCCCTGAACCTGGGATACTTTCTAAATTCGTTGCTCTTATGGAACAATATCCAGAATATGCCTTCGTCCAATCCAAGTTCGGTTTTAGAAATGTTACCAACTTCTTACACGTTTGGGAAGCAATGAGCTTGACCCAACAGTTTTGCTCTGAAAATGCAAGACGAACACTAGGGACTGTACTCTATAGTGGCTCAACTGCTTGTTTTAGAAGAGAATATGCTTATCCTATCCCTGAAGGTAAAATGACAGAGGATTTTGATCATTCTGTTAATCTAATAATGGAAGGCAAAAAAGGTTATTTCCTAGATGAAATAGGATCGATGTCTCTAGTTCCGGAAACTATGGCACACCAACTTAGTCAACTCTTCAGATGGTTTACAGGTCAATCGGGGATAATGTATGACTATTCTGGCAAATTAATCAAGCATACTTTCCAAAGAAAACTGAAATTCAGACAATCAATCGACATTGTATTTTCTTCCTTATTGGTTGTAGCTGCTACTTCATTTTATTTCCTTGGAATATTTTATGCGATAATATACATGCTGAAAATACCCTTAGTCAGGGCATATATGTTAGGGCAATGGTGGTTAATTATAATCCTTTCATTGACCTTCATTATCTACTTTGCAACAATTTCAGCTACTACTTCATATACAATGAAATCCGCAACATTCCCCCTCAAAATATGGTATGTACCTTTCTTCTTATTTTTTGGAAGTCTTACAGCTCCTTTCTTTTTAATACCCGCCTTCAGAGGGTTAATCGGAAAACACAATATGATACCTGGAAAAACTCAATGGAATAAGAAAATACCAATTTATAGATATGGAGCAATTTTTAATGTAATAGGCATATTCTTCCTGTATTTGACGGTTGATTCGATCTTGCAGCAACTTTGCGCAACCATATTGTTGGGTAGTTGTACTCTTTACGGAGTAGATCCATATCAGAACTTCTTTTTCACTCTTTTCGC
>DAOVRE010000094.1 GCA_030628305.1 Candidatus Heimdallarchaeota archaeon
ACTCATTTGACTTTCTTCCCACTTGGCAACCAAAAAATATTTCCATTTCAATAGATAATCTAGCAACAAACACCAAAAAACTTCAGCTTATTATCGAAGATCAAGATGGAATACAAACCATTATTGAGCTGTATTCTAGTGGATTATCTTTACTCAGTAAGATACTCATTCCTAGTGTGATAGTATTCACAACAGGATTGCTGATTTCTACATATGTGATACTTAGAAAGAAGAATATTTTACCTAAAATCTTAAAGAAATGATTTAAGCAGTGCAAAAAAGCTGCTACATTTTCTTCATTTTAACAAAAAATAAATAATAGTAAAATGAATTAGTTTTAATGAAACTTAAACAATTGCTACTCTTATTTACTATATCTGCTCTGATTTTGGGTACAATTTCAGTAAATGGAAATTCTATTTTTAAAATTGAAAACGATTTAGAATTGAACATTTTTCCAGCAGATAATTACGCTGATGAAATTATAACTGAAATGTCTTGGTTTTATGATGATGGAGAAAACGCACTTGGAGCACCAGACGGTGAGTATGCTAGTATAGTCAAGGCGTATACCAATGGTTTTATGTATTTTGATTTAGGTAGGTATGAAATATGTGTAGACGATATAGGTGATGATTTAAGGGTACACATCAATAACGGTACTTACATCATCAAGATAGGTAATGATCTTTCTTCTCCCTTCACCACTCTTGGGCAATCAAATACTACTATGGAATTTGATATTGATTCTGTAGGATTTATTGAAGTAAGATATGTTATGATATTGTCTGTATTTAATATTACTCTTGAATTAGATGCAATTGAGGTTATTAATCTTTATACAGTTATAACTGACACTGACGATCCAGTTATAGATGGACCTGAAGATTTTTGGATTTATGATAATGAAACAGAATTATCTTTTGTTTGGAGTGTTTCAGATGCAACTAAATGGAATTATAGTATTTTAGTTAATTCTGTTGAAATCGAAACAGAAGAATGGTATGAGACCTCAATTGAGTTTGACTGGAATGATATTTCTCCTCAAAATCTAACTGTTACTTTGATTTTATTTGATTATTTTGGAAATCAAGCTGTGGATACAGTTCTTATTGAAATTAGGGCTACTCCAGAAAAAAGTAGCTTCTTCTTAGTTCTGATCCCTTTTGTTCCATTTTATATCATTCAGAAGAAACTAAAGAAATAGCTTTTCATCCTAATTTTCTTTCTATTTCTTTTAGTCTTTTTAAATCCTTAATATCCGAAGATAAATTCACAAAATCATGTTTTGGAGTTTCGATTGAAATTAGTTGATTTACTGGAAGAAGTTTCATAATTTCCTCTAGAGGATATTCCCCAGAACCAATGCTATGATGCTGATCTATAACACTGTCTAGTTTTCCATCAGTTATGTGTGTCATATAGGGATTCAATGAAAGAAACTGTTTAATGTAGTCTAAAGGTTCTTTTTCAAAATAATTTGCTGCTGCAATAGTATGCCCAAAATCTACACATAATTTTGTCTTGCTTTTATTTATTATTTCTGCAAAAGTCTCAAAATTGGCAGCTATCAAGTGAGATTTTCCATCTAATCCCATTTCGGGAACATTCTCTAGAATTGGTGTAATCCCATAAGATTTGACAATATTTAGACTTTCTAAAACCTCATCTAAATATTCTTTATCATCTTCTATTTTTACTCCTGGATGAACAATTGTATGGGTACTTTTCAAGACCTGAATAGCTCTTTCTACAGTCTCAAGTGATTCAAAGAATGTCTTATTATGATCTATAAGATTAAATTTATGGTTATAGTTTGGCGCATGGAAAATTATTTCAAACTCTTTGAAAACAGTTAGTTTCTCTTCATCAAATTTATTTGGAATTATATATAATTCTAGATAATCAAATACCTTTGAATCAAGTAGTTCTACTGCTTTAGGAAAGGATTCATAATTTGTGCAATGGAGTTTCAAACCATACCTAAAGTTCTTCATTTTGATCATTCACTAATTTTTGATAAATTCTAAAATCTGTTCCTCGATATAATCAAGTTCTTCATCCTTTAAAGTTGGGAACATAGGTAGAGAAATTATTCTTTCATAAAAATCTTCTACATTCTTACAGAGTCCTTTCTTATATCCTAATTCTTCATAATAAGGATGCCAATAAACGGGGATATAATGAACTTGACAGTAAATTCCTTTCTCCTTTAGATAATTGAACAGCTTAAGTCTTTTCGATGCATCTTTCAGTTTGACAACAAACAAGTGGTATGAATTTAGTTCATTTTCCTTTTCTCTAATAATCTCAAAATGATCTTCCAAATCAGAGAAGAAGTTATTATATTTTCCAGCTATTTTTCTTCGAATTGAGACTATTTTATCAATTCTCTCAAGTTGGCTAATTCCTAATGCAGCTTGAATATCAGTCAATCTATAATTATATCCCAAATACTGCATCTCTTGATACCAAGGGTCTGTTTTACCTGTTTTGAAATTAGTTTGCGTTTTCGTAATTCCATGTGTTCTTAGGACACGTAACTTCTCGAACAATTCTTCATTATTTGTGGTTATCATCCCTCCTTCACCTGTTGTTATGTGCTTAACAGGATGGAAACTGAATACTGTTAAGTCTGTATATTTTCCATTACCAATTTTCTCATGATCATATTCAGCTCCTAAAGCATGACACCCATCTTCAATAATGAATAATTCATTGTCATTAGCAGTATCTTTGATGGGTTTGTAATCACATGGTAAACCCATATAATCAACTGGCATAATACCTACGATTTTATCTGTGATAGTCTTGTTTATTTCAGATTCATCTATCAATCCTCTGTTGTTAATATCTACGAAAACGGGCTTCCCTGAGGAATACAAAATACTATTCGAAGTTGCTGCAAAAGTCATTGGAGAAGTTAGAACCTCTGAGCCTTTATCTACGCCTACAGCTTGAGTAGAAAGATGTAAAGCTGCTGTTCCATTTGCTACTGCTACAGCAAATTTAGCACCCACAAAGTTTGCAAACTGCTCTTCAAATTTTTTAACATATGGTCCTGTGGTAAGGAAATCAGATTGGAGAACTTCAGTTACTCTCTCAATATCTTTCTCAGTTATCCATTGTTTACCATATGGAATTTTCATTTTTTCACTTTTCCAGAATTTGTAAATCAAACAATAGTTTCTCTAATTCATTAGTTGAAAGAAGGCTATCTTTGGAAGAATATTCTAACATTTTTGATGAATCTTGAAGCTCACCATCTTTCTGATAAACAGGTCTTTCCTCATAACTTTGATATTTCTCAATCAATGAAGATATAATGTAAGTGTCCTTAAATTTGTATGATTGCGACACTTCATATTCATTAATCAATATCTCATGAATTTTTTCACCTGGTCTTATACCTACTACTTCAACATCATTATCAGCATTCTCTATTGATTTCAAAACTTCTATCAAATCTGTTATTTTTGCTGAGGGAAGTATAGGAACCATAATTTCTCCGCCTACGCCATAAACTAAGATTTTCGTTACCAAATCAACTGCTTGATCTGCTGAAACAATAAATCTAGTCATATCAGGATGAGTCAAAGGTATTTTATTACCAGCTTTAATTTTTTGAAGGAAGAATGGGATAACTGATCCTGTGCTAGCTAAAACATTTCCATATCTCACAGAATTTAGAATGGTTTTCGATCTACCTTTGCTATAGTTCAATTCTGTAAAGATTCTTTCCCCTAGTAACTTACCTGCTCCATATGAATTTAAGGGATAGCAGGCTTTATCTGTTGAAATAAATAATGCTTTAGAGACATTATTCTTCAAAGCAGCTCTAGCAACATTGAGAGACCCCATCACATTGGTTTTAACTGATTCAGTTACATTATATTCAATCATATCAATTCGCTTCAAAGCTGCAGCATGTATTACAATATCAACATTTTCTGTAGCTCTTGTTATCCTATCATAGTCTCTAACATCTCCTATCAGGTTCCTGATAGATTCGTGCTCTTCAAAGATGTTATTGAATTTATAGTGTTTAACCTCATCTCTACTAAAAATTCTGATAGATTGAGGTTCATATTTAAGAAATCTTTCAGTTAAACTTCTCCCTAAAAAGCCAGTTCCACCGGTTATCAGAACAACTTTATCCTGTAAAATTTCCCACATTTTGTCGTCTATATTTGTCAAAAGCAAGTCACACTCAAGTAAATTTTCTTGATACTCTAAGAAGAGATAGAAAACCAATTTATTTTAACTTTTTCATCACATTCTCTTGTCAGTTTCTGTAAAATGCTTTTGTTTAGCAGTCTGATTTGACTTAGCTACCTCAGGATTATCATCAAGAAAACTTATTATTTCCATAAAATCAGTATTAATCAATTTTTCTTTAAAATTAGTATAGATTTTTAGTATGGTTTCATAATCTTCTTGTGTATCTACACATAATCTGTAATTTGGTCTAGAATGTTCTTGTGGTGGTTCTAGATAATAAGTTGTATATCTATCTCCTTTTGTATAAAGAAAAGGCATTACATGTTCCCTCTCATATTTTTCTTCTGCTTCATTCATCGCTTCAGTCAAAGCTGCAAAACTAGCTATTTCAACATCAAAACCTCTAGGAAATGCTCTTTTCTTATTTTCTCCTATTGCTAATGAAAAATAATCAACATTCATCTCATTGAATTTATTAACTGACATATCAATTAGTTTAGGTGATATCAATGGACAATCACCTGTTACTCTAAGAACTGCATCTGGTTTAAAGCTCTTTGCAGCGTTGTAGAATCGACTGAGAACATCCTCTTCTGACCCTCTAAAGACTGTAAACCCTTTTTTCTGAATATAATCTGCCAAAACATCATCTTTTGGGTTAATCGAAGTTGCAAGAACTACATCATCAATTTCAGAAGATTGCTTTATTCTTTCCATTACTAACTCTATAATTGCCCAATTACCTATTTTTAACAAAGATTTGCCTGGTAATCGTGATGAATCCATCCTCGCTTGAACAACAGCTATAATCTTTTTGTTCATCTAATTAACTCCTAAGATAACCTATATTTAAGAATTAGTTAAGAATATTTTAATAGAGATTAATAAATGTCAATTATATAGTTTCCAAGAAATCCAGACCAGGTGCACTTATGAAAGATGTAAAGATAGGAAATAGGTTAATTGGAGAAGGTCATCCCGTTTTTATAGTTGCAGAATTATCTGCTAACCATTTACAAAATTATGATACAGCTGTAAAAATTGTTAAAGCTGCAAAGGAGGCAGGAGCTGATGCGATCAAACTACAAACTTATACTCCTGATACAATTACTCTAGATTGTGATAACGAATACTTTAAGCTTAAACAAGGCACTATCTGGGATGGAAAAACCTTCTACGAACTTTATCAAGAAGCTTATACACCTTGGGATTGGCAACCAAAACTGCAAGAGCTTGCTAATGAATTAGGATTGATATTTTTCTCTTCTCCATTTGATCAATCTGCTGTTGATTTTCTGGAAAAATTAAATGTTCCTGCGTTCAAAATTGCTTCTTTTGAAATTACTGATATTCCACTGATTGAATATGTGGCTTCAAAATCAAAACCAGTTATTATTTCAACTGGAATTGCTACTGAAGAGGACATACAAGAAGCGATCAAAGCATGTGAGAGAGTTGGAAACAAAGATATCATATTGCTTAAATGTTCCTCGTCTTACCCCTCTCCTTTAGAAGATATCAATTTAAGAAACATTACCTATCTTTCGGATAGTTTTGATAAGCTAGTGGGGCTGTCAGACCATACTCTAGGTATCTCTATACCAATAGCTTCAGTAGCTTTAGGTGCATGTCTAATTGAAAAACACCTGACTTTAGATAGAAATCAAGGGGGACCTGATTCTGCATTTTCTCTTGAACCAACAGAATTTGAAGAGATGGTAAAGTCAATCAGAGAAGTGGAAAAATCACTTGGAAAAGAGGAATATACTGTAACAACAAAGATGGAAAGAAACAAAGAATTATCTCGTTCTCTTTTTATTTCTCAAGATGTTGAAAAGGCTGAAATACTTACTGAAGAAAATGTGAAATCTGTAAGACCAGGTTACGGACTTCATCCTAAAGAGCTCAAAAATGTTCTCGGTAAAAAAGCAAAAGAAATGATAAAAAAAGGAACTCCTCTACAATGGGATTTGATAGAATAGATCACTTGGGAGTTTTAAAATCTAGTCTGTTTGTAGTTTGTCCTTATAGTAGCCTTCCTTAACCTTCATTGGGTTTCCAATTACAAGTGAATAAGGAGGAATTTTTACCGAATCAACCACTGTAGCAGCTGCAACAACAGAATGATGACCAATATGAGCTCCAGCTTTGATTACACTATGAGAGCCAACAAAAACATTGTTTTCTAAGACAATGGGTTTTCTTTCAATTCCCTTTGATAAACCAATACATCTCTTA
>DAOVRE010000217.1 GCA_030628305.1 Candidatus Heimdallarchaeota archaeon
AGTTGAACCTTATTTGGCCGAATTTGACGGTCTCAAACTGACTTTAAGAAAAGCTGGAATAGATAAAAGCGTAAGAATGTACCTGAGTGTAAGAATCTTTTGGGCAATAATTTTAGCTGTAGTTTCATTGATATTTCTGATTGCTATCTGGATCATCGTTCCAGATTTTTCAATAATTCTAGTAATAATATTACCAATTTTAGTTTTAACGAGTATGTTTGTATATAGTTGGGTTTATCCTAGTTATCTTGTAGGAGAAAGAAAGCGCAAACTAGAAGCAGCTTTACCAACTGCTGCAAGTTACATGACTGCAATGGCTTCGGCTGGAGTTACGCCAGATAGAATCTTTCTTTCTTTGACAAAAGAAAAAATAGGTGAAGCTATTGTTCAGGACGCAAAGAAAATTTCTCGAGATATTCAAGTTTTTGGTTATGATATTGTTCTTGCTTTAAGTCAAGCATCTCTTAGATCCCCATCTCCCAAATATTCAAGCTTCCTTGAAGGAATTGTTGGAACTTTTACTTCCGGTGGAGAGCTTCAAAGATTTCTTGAAGTATCCACTGAAACTCTAATGAATGATAAAGTTCAAAGCGAAAAGAATTTCATTGAAGTCCTAGGAATCATGGCCGAATTGTTCATGGTTCTAGGTGTAGTCTCTCCAATCTTCTTTATAGTTATTTTAGCTATGATGTCAATGCTCGGAGGATCATCTGGAAATTCTACAATAATGATGGCAGTTTTAGTTTATGTAATTATTCCAGTATCAGAAATGGCGATTATTGTGCTCATAGATGCACAACAACCAGAAATGTAGGTGAATGAAATGTCAGTAGGTGAAGAAGTAGAAGTAGAAACAAAACAGTTTCAAATTACACAAGATATAATTTATTGGGCGATAGCTATCGCTTCTGGATTAGTTCTAGTAACACTCGGTATAGTAGATGTTATTGCCACAAGTCAAGGTAGCGACTTCATAACGATTTTAGACATTAATGATTTCGTTATCTTAGCAATAATTGTTGTCATAGGTATCCCCACATTTCTAATTGTTTTAAGAGAAGAAAGAAGACAAACAAGAATTGACGAAAATTTGCCTTATCTTCTTCGAGAGATTAGTAATGCACAACGAACAGGTATGAGTTTACCTAGAGCAATTCAAGAATCTGCTAAAAGGCATTATGGACCATTAACTCCTGAGCTAAGAAAAATGTCAAGCAAGATTACTTGGGGAATTCCATTCAGCAAAGCAATGACTGACTTTCAAACTGCTGTAAATACTCCTTTGGCCCAAAGAGCAACTGTACTTATACTTGAAGCAGAGAGGTCTGGAGGAAATCTTGAAGATATTTTTGAAGCAACTGAGAACCATATTCAAACTCTTCTTAATCTTAAGAAAGAAAGAGAAGGGGCAATGAAACCTTATGTTATGATAGTCTACGCCTCCTTTATAATTTTCATCATGGTCATCGTTATCTTATTTGTAACATTCTTTATTCCATTCGGTTCAGCAAATATCTCGCCAGATCAAACAGCTGGGATGTTTTTACTGGAAATAGATTTAGATACGTTGGAGATACTATTTTTGCACATGCTTGCTGTTCAAGGCTTTTTCTCAGGTCTTGTAGCAGGAAAGATGTCTAAAATGTCTGTAAAGTCTGGGCTTATGCACTCAGTTGTGATGATGTTTATTGGTTGGTTTGCATTCAAAATACTTATTCAACCTGACAATCCATTGATTTCTATAAATGTATAATAAAACGGTGAAACTAAAATGCCTAAATTAGAAGATGATGTCAAATCTCTAAAAGATGAGATTGAGGAAGTTAAACGAGTTGTAAATCAAATCAGTTTTAATATTGTAAGAATGATGGGTAACCTAGACAAAGCAGGGGGAACAAGCTCTTCAGGTGATTCTGAAGGATCTATTGGTTCTGTTTCGGTTGATTTGGGTCCTTTAGAGGATAAAATTGATAGAATAGAATCAATGATGAGCACTAAATCAGATTTAGCTGAACTAAGAGAACAAGTTGAAAACGTTGCATCTGAAAAGATAAAAAATGCAGAGAGCATGCAAGAAAGAGCTACTAATCTACTTGAAAAAGGCATGGAACTAGTTGAACTAGAAGCCACTTTAGCAGAGATTAAATCACTACTAGAAGAACGCATATTGGGCGATGATTCAGAAGAAAAAGGAGAATAAAAATTGATAAAATCTAATAAGAAGCATAGGCTGAAGAGACTCAGAAAGAGCAAGATTGCACAAATTAGAGGTGTTGACTTTGCTTTAGCTATGCTGATTTTTATTCTGGCGTTTAGTCAAATTGTATTGGTTCTAACAAATTTACTGATTCCTTCACTTGTTCAGATAGAAACTTATTCACAGGAACAAGATTTGAATAAGGTATATCACAACATATTTCTTACAGAGGGAACCCCCTCTGATTGGGGACAGATAGGAACAGCTTCGATGTCTGATTTCCGATTAGGTTTATTGAATAACCAAAATTCTCTTGATTTCACAAAAATCAATAGATTAGTTTCTAGCATAACTAGTTATTGGAGTGTTAATTATATCAATGTCAAAATGTCTTATGGGTTAATTGCTGATTTTGCTATTGAAATTAGCTCATCAATTCGAGTATCGATTGATGAATATACATCTGCATTTGGCAACATAAATCTTTATGGCTCCGTTAAGGAATTCCAAACTAATATTAAAGATGCAAAAATTTGGGCATTTGTTATTGATGCCGATGGCAATGTTGCAATAAATTCTACAACAACACAAAATATCTCTGATTCTATTAGCTTTCACTCTTCATTCTCAACAACAATAAGCGATTATTATACAATAGTTGTTTTTGCAGAGGTTGGAGAACTTTATCAAGATTATACTGTAATGAGAATATACAAAGGAGGAGGACTAGAGTATTCAGAAATAGCAATGGATTATACTCCTTTTGTAAGAGAGAATACTGATGTAGATTATAGTGCAGTTGATGTAAGTGTTACTAGAGCTCCTTTGAGTGATGAGGCTCAAGCTATAGTTGTTTTTCCATTTGAAGATCCTAGTGTTTCTTATTTTAAACAGAATCTTCAACAAATCGGAAGTGTTGAAGGAGAAATTTATTTTGGTGAGCAAGTAGCTATGCCAGCTGATGGTTTAGCAGTGGTTGTTGTACATGAGCGAGAAAACATAGAATATAGAGCAGGATATCTCGGTGTTCCTATGTTCTTGAGACAGTCTGATGGGGGAATTTACGGACCCTATTCCGAACTTAATCAACAAACTTACATCTCTGAAACTTATATGATGAATATGAGAGGTCTATTGGTTAAATGCCGAATTTGGTATTGGTGATGAATATGAAAAGAGGAATAATGAACAAAAAAGGTCAGCTGTTTATTATTGAAGCATTCATTGCAGTTTCTGTAATGATTATCATGGTTACTGCTCTATATGAAGTACAACTTGCAACACAACCTCCAATAGAAACAGGTTACAATGTTGAGATATATGATATTCTGACATCTCTAGACAATAATGGACAATTGGATGAATTTCTGATAGCTATTAATTCTGGAACAGCTGAAGAAATATCCTCAATTAAGACTTTAATCAATCAAGCTATTTCTGGGGTTCTGCCTGATAATGGTGTATTCACTCTATATTGTGAAAATCTCATAACGGAGGAAGTTATTGCGAACAGTTGGATAAATGAAGGTTATACCTATACAGGAGAAACTAAGGGGTTAGATTATCTTCTACTGTCAAGAAATGGTGATTATGCGCCTCACCAAATTCATATTCAATACTGGTTGGTAGGTGTTTAGAATGGGTAAGAATATATTCAAAATAAGAAAAAGAAAAGGGCAAGTCTTTCTTCTATTAGCTATAACTATCTTGATTTACCTGGTACTCTTATCAACAACAGTATATCGAATTACTCAAAGCCCATATATCTCTCCAGCACCAAATCAAGAGCAAATCAATTTCTATGTAGAAAATTCTATTTCTTCATTAGAACAACTTGTCGATGTTGCAATC
>DAOVRE010000004.1 GCA_030628305.1 Candidatus Heimdallarchaeota archaeon
ATTTGAAACAATTGATAGTGAAGATGTACATAATACATTGTTGATTATTGAAGAGATGATGATGTCATCTAATTTAGAATTTACTCCTTCGATGAAAAACTTGTTCGAAACAGCTCTATTTCAAACACATGGTTCTTCAAAAAGGAATCTACAAACTTTTGTAGAAAACGTGTACAAAGTAGCTGAAAATATTCGTTCTACTACAAATAGTTCCTATATTCAACAAACTATTGATGCTGTTCTAAATAGATTAAATTTCATTTTCAATCCAATTAATTATGAAATATTAGGGGCGATACGAACAACCTTAGATTTATCTCTTCTTGATAATAACAAAAGCATAATCTTGGATTTGAGTCAGTTTCAAAAACGTGCAGCTAGACCCTCAGATATTTTCCTAATATGTAATCTTATTTTGAAAAAACTTTATCGCCACGCTTCTGCTAAGGAAATTACAGACAAACTAAGATATGTTGTTGTCTTGGAAGAAGCTATAAACATTATACCAAATTTTTATCGACCAGAGAGTTCTGCATCTCTCATAACCTCTGAGAACAATTTCTTGTTGGGACGAAGCTTGGGTATTGGTCACATAACCATCTCACAATTGTGGTCTAGCGTAAGTAATATTGTTCATGGTAACTCAGCTACCAAAATCATCTTTCGTTCAAGTGAAAAAGCCGATATTATAGGCAAATCTATCAATTTATTAGAAGATGAGATAAGCAAGATTCAAACACTGCCAACCCAACATTGCTATATTTTCTTTGAGGGATCAGAAAAGCCTCTTAAGATTAGAACATTTGATTTACTAAGCGACCCCCTTAACTTTGCTGAATACCACTCTAAAGTTATTAAACGATATGGAAGAAATGTCTTTCCCTTACTTTACAATAATTTTATAGAAATGAGAACCTCACTTTACCAGAAATACAATCTCAATACTAAGAAAAAATTTGGTCAATCAAACCAAGGACGGAGTACAAGTAATGCCCAATCAAGGTTGAAGGACTTCCCACTCCAAGTAAAGACTGAAGACGCAGAGAGAAAGGCCATTGATAATTCTATAGCTGAAAAAGAAACGATGGATTTTGTAAATTCGGCAGAGTTTTTACCTGAAAACTTGTTATGTGAACAATTATGTCCAGAGAAAAACCATGGGAGAGATTGTATTAAGTATAATATTGGGTCAAAAGTAATTAAAACCATTATTACTAAAAACAGTTCTTCGAAAGAGTTAGTCTTCCTATTAGATAACCCAGCTCAATTGCTATCTATAGTCAAAGATTATGCTGAAAAGAGAAATCTAGAATATGATTCGTTTCTAGCATTTTGCACTGTAAAGAGCCTTACCTTAGATTTGGTTTCAGATGGGATTCTAACCTTCCAGGAAGCTTTTGAGTTTCTTAAGAAATTCTCTCCTCAAACTCAAACAACAATGACATGAGCTGTTTTGTTCAATACTCTTAGTTAATAAAACTTAAAAGTGACCAAATTTTGCTTGTATTAAGTTCTGATCACGTCGACCGTTGATTAGTTTTACAACGGAAGTGGTAGAGGATGATATTATGGTAGATAAAGAACTTAATACCGCTATTGAGAATATGATGAAACAATCACCATCTCGTAAATTCGTTGAATCTGTAGACATAGCTATAAATCTTAAAGATATTAATCTTCAAGACCCAGTAAAAAGATTTCAAATGGATATACGACTTCCACACCCATTACAAAAAGATGTAAAGGTGTGCGTAGTGGCTGAAGGCACTCAATTTGTTGAGGCAGAATCAGCTGGAGTAAGAGTGATTGGTAAAGAAGAATTAGAGAATATTAGCAGAGATCCAAAACTAGCTAAGAGATTATCTAAACAGTATGATTTCTTTTTAGCAAGTGCTCCATTAATGCCTCTAATTGGACGAAATCTAGGTAAGTTTCTCGGACCACGAGGAAAGATGCCTAAACCTGTTCCCCCAAACGCTCCTATCGGGCCTCTAATTGAAAACTATCAATCTACTGTTCAAATTCGTTTACGTCAATCCCCAGTAATTCATGCTAGGATTGGAACAGCTGACATGAGTAGTGACGCTATTGCTGAAAATGTTCTTTCAGTTCTAAGAAACATAGAGAGCAAATTGGAAAAAGGCGAGAATAACATTAAGTCGATTTATATCAAGACTACAATGGGTCCTGCCATAAAAGTAAAGTAGGTGACACAATGTCAACAGTAATTTCAGATAAAAAAAAGGAGATTGTTAATAATCTCAAGAAAGAATTGCTATCCTACCCTATTATTGGTTTAGTTAAAATTGATAATATCAATGCAAGAGTTGTACAAAACATTCGAAAAGATCTACATAAAGAAGCTAAGATTGTCATGGCTAAGAACAGTTTTATGAAACTAGCCTTGGATGGAGTTAAGAAAGATATTAAAGGCATTGAAAAATTAACAGAATACATAGTCGGTTCCTGTGCTTTCTTACTTACTAGTACTAACCCCTATAAATTAGCCTCTTACATGGATGATAATAAGGTTCCAGCACCTGCAAAAGCAGGACAAGTGGCACCGAATGATGTTATAATTAGACCAATGAACACTGGTATTCCTCCAGGACCTGTTATAGCTGAACTTCAATCTTTAGGCTTGAAAACTAGAATCGAAGGTGGTCAAATCAGAATCTCTGAAGAAGCTGTAGTGACCAAAGAAGGCCAACGAGTTAATAGAACAGTTGCACTCCTTCTAAGAAGACTAAACATCGAACCCTTTCAAACAGGTTTGAGTTTTGTTGTTGCTTTTGAGGGTGGAGATATAATTGCAGGTAAAGACTTAATCATTAACTATAGTATGTATGAACAGAACCTCAAATGGGCTTACTCTTCAGCGTTAAACCTTGCGGTTAATGCTGGAATCATTACAAAACAAAGCGTTGCACTAATTATAGCCAATGCTAATCGATTTGCCCTTAATCTTTCTGTAAATGCAGGCATAATTAATAGTAAATCATTGCCTCTTATTTTATCAAAAGCTGTTCAAGGATCTTTGTCTGTTGCATCTAAAGTGGCAGAACAAGATTCAAATGCAATATCTGATAAAATACAAGAAAAACTAATGTCTGCACCAAAAGCTCAGTCTGTTGAAACAGTTAAAACTGTATCAAAAGAGGAAGTTAAGGAGGAAGTTGAAGAAGAACCTGAGGAAGACTTAGGGTTAGGATCACTATTTGGATAGGTGAATAATATGGAATATGTATATGCCGCACTAGTACTACATGAATTAGGAGAAAAAATTACACAAGCAAAAGTAAAAGGAATTCTTGAAGCTGCTGGCGCAACAGCAGATGATTCTCGTATCAAAGCTTTAGTAGCTGCTTTGAAAGAAGTTGATATCGAAGAAGCATTGAAAACAGCTGTTATGTCCGCCGCAGCTGCACCAGCCACTGCTCCTGCAGGAGCAGCAAAAGAAGCAGCCGCACCAGCAAAAAAAGAAAAAGTTAAAGAAGAACCTGAAGAAGATACTGACTTAGGCTTAAGCGCTTTATTCGGATAATCTTTCTTTTCTTATTTTTTTCAGAAATTTCATTTTAAAATTTTTAAATTTTTATTATTCTTTCTAAGTTTTCTTTAAAAAATCGTTGAATGCTTCAACTATGTCATTATATTCTTCTAATATTTCATAATCTCCCAAGGATTTAACATCTTTTTCTATAGTTAAATTAGAACTAAGAGATGCAATCCTTGATCTTCTTACTTGTCCTCGACCATCTATTGATATGATTAATGTATGATCCTCTGCATGCATTAGAACAAAATTAAACAGTTGACTGTCTCTTAATCCCTCTAATTGTTTTCTATCAATTCTACATTCTAGCATTCTACCGCATTTTTCACAGTTAAATGCCTTTATTATGAATTGGTTTTCCATTTCCATTCTAGGTCACTTTTTATTGTTTCTAAACATTAGAGTATTTTGACAGTAGTTCTTCTGCTAAATTATCCTCTTTATTCACAATTTGATTGACCATATATTCAAATGGTTCAGAAACATTAGCAGAAAAGAGACCACTTACTAAGAAATGCTTGCGTATATCATGAGTTTTCATAAAACTGTGAATATCTTCAACTGTTACTTCAACATTATCCAAATCTAATTTGTTTCCAACTAAAATTTCAGGAATTTTAGGATAATAATGATTTTTTAGATAATTTCTAGTAAGTTCAACAAATTCACTAAGATCAAGTAGGGTTTCAATGTCTGTTACATCGTAAACATACATTACACCTTTGACTCCTCGCAGAAACACATCTATCATAAATCTGAACTGCCTTTGCCCAGCAAAATCCCATATCTGCAGAGTTACCGCTTTATCAAATTGTGCTATTCTCTTTATAGTAATATCGACCCCCTTAGTCATAGAAATTTCATTAGGGTCTGTCATTTCTCCTGTGTAACCTTTAGATATTGTTGTTTTACCAACAGATCCTAACCCAAGCACAGCAACTTTCAGTATGTTTCCTTGGTTAGTGTTATGCGGTTGTCTAGCTATCATTATATATCATATCCTAAAAAACATTTAAAACACCACATTTTTTGTGGTATCTGTATTTTCACCAGCAACCATTCCATGTAGAGAAACAGCTGAAAATACTGGTTTATTCTTTATCACAGAAAATTCTCCTCCAGAATATAAAGTTATGAATGGTACATCATTTCCAATCGCTTCTCTAATCATAACATTTTCTTTTTCAATTTTATCTCCTGCAATTAGCAATCTGTTGCTACAATTTACAAACATGCCAAAAAGTGGTTTTTCTATGTTCTGGGATGCTTTCATAGCACACTCAAAAGCTGATTTTTGGATACCTGTTCCAGATTGAGTGAAGAAATCTGCATCAATATTCTTCTTTTTTAACATTCTTTCTGGTATTGTAGTGACAACTCCATTCAAAATTGATTGACATATTGAAACATATGGTATATATTCTTCATCCTCTGAATTGAGTGCTGATAAGTATAATAACGAAGCATTCGCATATCGTGCAAAGGATTCATTATATAGCTCCTCCGATATTCCAATAAGATCAAGAAATGCTTGACGAGCAGGTTCTTTGTTAATTTTCTGTATATATCCACTTGTAAGAAATTCCGAAACATCAAAACTGTTCAATTTTTGTGATTTGTCAAAAGCCCAATCAATGTCAAATTGCAACTTATCTGAGGAAAGAAACGTTCCAACCATTGCATCTTTTAGTACATTTGTTCCTTCAAACTGAAAACTTGTCCTCATGTCTAAATCGATGGTAGCTCCTCCAATTACATTATTGACATTATTTTTTGCAAGAATAGATAGAATCTCATCTGCATAATTTGCTGTACCAAATCCATTCTTACCCATGTTTTTGTTTATGATTTTTCCAATTAAATTGAACATTCCTTTGAATTTATGTGCGAAGAAAGTATCCAAAATTTTCATTTGTTCATATGCATCTGGTTCAAAGAAGGGTCCAGCTGCTAGAAACAATCCCATTTTGTTTTTTTGTTCGATTTTCTTATGACAATCCAGAATGACTTTAGCACCCTTCTTTGGATTTGTTCTAATATTAGAGTAGGAGAAAGGGTTATGAACCTGAATATCATTGGATTTAATTGCCATGACAGCACATCCTTGTGTTGTTGGATACCCATTTGAGGTAGCAACTCCTGGAAATGTACCTCCAACTATGTTTAATGTTCCACTTTCTTCACTTAATTTTGTGAGAGCTTCTTCGTAGGCTTGTTTACTTCTGTAGTTTGGTGTAAAACCAACCAATAGGAAATCAGAAGTACCGTTCATATCACCAATTACATCTTTTACTATATTTTTAGTGACTTGATGTATGGATCTATGGCTTGCAGTTCCTGTAACTATTTTCATATAAACTCCTCACAAATTCGCTGAGATTAACATTGATTTTCTTTTAGTTTCTATAGATAAAAGGCTTAAATTAGCTGTTCCAGTTGCTAAAGTTGTTAGAATTGTAACATTATTAACTACAGAAAACAGAACACAGAAATTGTTCAATTCATAGGTTACTTTTGCTAGGTTGTTTGTTTTCATCTCAAGTGAAACTTTTTCCACATTGGCTTTGCACCATAGAATTGTTCTGAGAATATCATTGGAATGTCGTTCTTTAAATGCTGAACTGATAACGTTCCCATCTATTCGAAAAAGTATCGCGGCTTCAACATTATCTAAGTGTATTAAATCAGACAACTCTGAGGATATCCCTGTGGCATCATTCATTTTTTTACCTCTTGAAGTATTTGAGGATTGGTTAATGCGTCCACAAGTTCAATTTTATCTCCTCTTTCTTGTCTATCATTAAGCAGATTTTTTGCTATTTGAGCAATGATTCTCTTTTTGGGATCCTTATCCTTTGACATTTGTTTAACTTTCTTCATTAATTCACTATATCTAGTATCATAAACTAATGGTTCATTATATTCTGCCTGAATTGAACTCGTATTAATAGCAACACCTGAACCATGAGCAAAATGCATTGGAAAAATACCTTCATGATGGGCTGTTCTTCTAGACTTAACAATTTTACATGTTCTATTATATTTGCCTCCTAACCCAAGATTTTGAATGTGGACTACTGTGTCTGATAGATAAATTGGAACTCTTGTTTCTGTAGCACCAATATCTGTTTGTCCAAATGCATTAGGTTCTTCAACTGTTTGTAAAACAGTACCTAACGAACTTAGGTGCTGGTAAATTTTCGTTAGAACTTTTCTCTGTTCCTTTTCAGATGGAAATTCCCATAAGATTGGTGTAAGTGGGTCTAAAATGATTCTTGTGTGTCTAACATTTTTATGTTTAAGTTTTTGAGCTAAAGCAGGAAGTATATTAGTCATAAACTCAACAATTTTCTCGCTTTCCACAAGGTGTATGAGATCTGTAAAATTCTGTGACACTTCTTTAATTCTTATCCCTAAAGATTCCGCTCCTGCAATAAGTTTAGCAGGTGTCTCTTCAAAAGACAAGTAAAGTGTATGATCTCCTTCAAGTAGGCCTTGGTAAATATAGGCTAGTGCGACAGTTGTTTTACCTGTACCACTGCTTCCCACAATGGAATTGATTGAATTTTTAATCATCCCACCTTGTAGCAATACATCTAATCCTTCAATGCCTGAAGAAATTCTTTCAGTAATTGACATATTCATCTATATTTTTATATGAACAAGCTAAATAAACTCCACAATTTCCTTTAGGAATCAATTTAGTTTTATTTTCTAGCTAATCGAATTAAACACAATATTTTATAAAGAAATAGAAATAGATGTTCTCGAGTATAATGACATCTCTCTTAGCCAAAATTAAAGAGTTATTCATCTCAAAAGAGAAAAAATTTATTATTGCCCTTAATGAGGAGCTAGAAAATAAGAATTTTGTTAATTTAAAGAAAATCTCTTCTAAATTATCATTACAGCAAAGATATAACATAATCAATAAACTACAATCATCCAAAGAATTGCATGGTGTATTACTTGTTGAAAGAATGCTATTTTTGTCTATTGATGAAGATGATCTAAATGATTTAAAGGACAAAATAAAGAACATTGGAACGATTGAATTGCCTGAACTAAAGGAACGATGGAAATTAAAAGATAACATCTTGGATAACCTTCTACAACACATTGAAAAAGGCGTAATGGGTGAAAAAGCCTTCTATACCCACAGATATCTTCAACATCATTTTGTTGCTAGTTTAACAAAAAGTGATGAACACGATCTCATACAAATGAGCTCAAAACTTGGGCTAGAGCCCTCTATAATACTGCCTTTTGTTCAAAAAATGATAACTGAAGAAACAGTTTCTGGTGTGATAAAACAACAGCAATTTTTTGTAGATTCTGAATCCTTTGAAACTTCATTTTCTGAGTATCTTGAAGAAATGGACGAGAGTGCATTAGAAAAAGAGTTCAGTGAGGTGGCTATAGAATTAGGTGTTTCATCTTCTGTGGTTGAAAAATATTTAGTGAAATACGTTGAGAGAGTACCTGGTCGCTTTGTTGTATATCCCCTTGAAAAGAAAGTAAGAATAAAAAGATGAAGTATTACTGGGATTATTTTTTAATTTTTTTCCATTACTTAACCATTGCATGTTTACATGCAACTTTTTACAACATCTTTTGTGGGTGTATTATCTGTCGAAATCTTTAAAATAGTATGTTGTTTTCGAACGATAGATAAAAATGGTAAAGAAGCTACCGTGGATTTTCCCCGGAATAAGAAGACCAAATTTCAGTTTACATCAAATTTCAATTAGACTGCCTACAAGAATTCCTCGCAGTGTTCTTTATATATTGATTTATGCTATTGTTTTCTACATTTTTGCTGGAGGAGCATATGACATTGTAAACAGAGAGACCCTTATTAGTATAGGATCAGATGGAAATTCACCTGTGTTTATTGCCCCTAATCAACATGCACAGTATCTAATTGAGGGGATTGTAGCAGGATTCGTATTTTCATTTGCTGCGGCAAGTTTATACCTCTTTGAACATGCAACAAAATATGCTTTTGATGTCAATACAGCTCAAAAAGTTGAATTAATTGCAACAGTATTAGTAATTGTATGGTTTGTTGTTATTCTTTTGCTATTTAATGCAAAAAGTTAGAATCTCTCTCTCTATCTTTTTCATATTTTATCATTAAATTTTTTCAATATGTCATTTTGTCTTCTTGTGTAGACACTACTTCAAATGCTGAAAATTTGAGCTATACTTCTATAAAACCCTTATTTGTAGAAAGATTTACTACAATCTTTTAAATCACTTATAGTTTCAAATTATGACATCTCTATGGTGTGCCCTAGGCACTTCTGAAGTTTTTGTACATAATTCATGTCATGATTTTAACACCTTGAGATGATAGAACATAAAACATCTCTTGCTTCTCATACTTTGCCTTCCATAGTTTCTTGTTAACATGTTCAAGCATGATGTTGATATCTGAGTAATTTGTTATAACGGAATTTGCAATAGGGCGCACTATTTTGAGATTATTTTCTCTAAACACACTAACTTGATTGGTTAGCACTATCGGTATGTTAAGTTTTCTACTAACCATCTGCAAATATGCCATTTGGAGAGATAATGATTTGTTCCATTTCATTTCATTCACATTTAGTGAACTGAATCTAAAGTGGTTAGTAAACCCGTTTATCCCAATAAAAAGGGGTTTTTCTTTCTTAAAGAAACTATGCAATTTCATTATGATTCTTATTTGATTCGCTCTATCTGCCACTCTTAAAAGCATTATATTTTCAAAATTAATATCTTTTCCTAGAGTTATTTCTCGAAGTCTTCTGGCACTGAAATTTATTTCACAATCTAAAATTATCGCCTTTTTCCCTTTTTTTAACCTTTTACAAAGATGATAGAGAATTGTTGTTTTTCCAGAATTTGGAGGACCTGATATATGTGTGATGCCATCTGATACTATTGATTTTTCAAGAAAATTTGAAAGCATAATTTAATCACATATTTTTGTATTTACACAAGATTAGCGCAGTTTATCTATATTAAACCTTTTACTAAAATGTTCTTATTTAATAAACAAGGGTTATTGGCTTAAAGCAGATAAAAACATGAAATAATTTACACAACTAACATGTACAAAATCAGTGAGATAAGTATAAGCCCCACCCCCTTACTAATCACAATCCCGTTCCATCTCCTTTCCTTGTAAAGAGTTGTTTTACTGGCTTTTTCAGTTGTAATCAATATCCCTATCCACATCCCTAGCTTTGCAATGTAGAATAATGCCACGGTGAGAATTGAAAGAAGGTTTTGGAAAATATTATTACTAATGTCAGTAACCATCTTGATCATTATGATATTTACATTAAATATTATATACTCAACAAAAAATCATACTAAAAACCCAACTTCGAACTATCCACTTATTCACATTACTTTCTAGTTATCGAGAGTTTTTTTGGCATTCTTCTCTTGTGATGGCTTTTTGAGATAAGTTGTTTAATACGTACAATTTGTTCGTATTTTAGCTGCAATTCTTTAGCTAGGAATTCTTCTTTCCTATTATTTTCCAACCCAATTAGAAATTTGTCAAGTTTTTCATAAGATACTCCGATTTCTTTTTCATCAGTTTGCCCTTTCCATAAACCTGCCGTTGGGGTTTTTGTAATAATTTTTTGGTTTACATCCAACTTTTCAGCGATTTTATACAGTTCTGTCTTATATAAATCCCCTATTGGCCACATATCAGCTGCTAGATCACCAAATTTCGTCCCATAACCAATTGATATTTCGGATTTATTTGATGTTCCTGCTACTAGTTTATTATCAATATTTGCTATAGAATATAGAATTACGGCTCTAATTCTTGCTTTTAAATTCCCCTTAGCTAAGGCATTATCTTCAACATTTGGTAGTAACTTAAATACACTATCAAGTGTTGGTGAAATTTTTATGATTCTTAAGGGAATGTTCAAATCATGAGCAACAGTTTGTGCATCCTCTGTATGAACGTTCTCTAACTCTTCCTCAGGTAAGTGAACTAAGTCTACTCTCTCTTTCCCAAGCGCGACAGCTGATAAATGTGCGATAATTGCAGAATCAACTCCACCACTTAATCCTATAACTACTCCATTTGTTTGTGAATTATTTACTTCATCTTCAATGAATTGTACCGCCAAATCTATTATTTCACTATAATTCTTGATAAATTGAAACATGTTTTTACGTTCCTTAGAATTCGTAATAAATTCATTATTTTTAAATCTTAAGAAATGAAAAATCTCTTTAACTATCTTTGGAGCCTCGAAGGGGGATTGAACCCCTGACCTTTACCTTACCAAGGTAACGCTCTACCAACTGAGCTATCGAGGCTTATTTAATAGAGTGCGACGACTGAAATTTTTAAAAGTTGTGTTTTATGTAGAAGATTTTTCTTTCGGATAAAATCCACAAAGGGCGAAAAGTCTAAATATACTATCTTTAAATTCCTAACAAATTAAGTGACTCGGGATATCATGAAAAAGCGTTCATCTATGTTACTGTTCATCTATCTTTTTGCAATGACAAATCTATTTTCACCTATATCTATCAATGCTGATATTACAATTGAATATGTTATAGTGTACGATGAATATCATGGACAATTCTTTGACCGAGAATTAATGAGCACTGCTTTAAGCTCACTTGATGAATTAGTGATATACAACAATGAAACCGAAGAAATAGTTAATATTAAAATAACTTTGCTATATAATAACAAAACAGAGTTCAACTCTACCAACCTTCAAGGTGTAGATTTACTTATAATGACAAATCCTGGGTTTGAAGAAGAAGACAATTTATCGCCTTCTGAAAGATTAGCTATTCTCGATTTCATGGAACTTGGAGGTTCTCTTTTTGCTTTATGCAATCCTTTATCCTATGATGAAAATGTAACAGGAAACCCTGTAACCATTAATGCTTTACTTAATGAGAGGGATTCCACATTAACTACTGCTCGATTACGAGCAAGCGCTATTGCTAATTCTACTGTATTAGTAGATGATTTCTTCCATGTTTATGAAAATAATACTTTTCTTTCACTAACAAACTATGAAAGTGCGCATACAATCTTTGAGCAGGAAGTCGAAATCTCAAATTTAACAACCTACTCTGCTTCAATTGAATTGGGAAATGAACTTCAAGAGGATGCAATAGGTAGAACTCTTGAAACAACTTATTCCATAGATGAATCTTATCATATATTCAGAGATCAAGCAGCAGGTTTTCTAACTTGGTTATTAGCCCAAACCGTGGGTAACTCAAGGTTTGTCATATCTGGTTCGACAATTATGTTTAGTGATTTCGAAATTATTGAAGATGAAAAATGGATAGATCAAGAACAAAACTTGGATTTATGGAAGAATACAATTTTATGGCTTTTAAAATACACTCCTCATCCTGAATTGCCTGCTTTACCATTGCTACCCTTCTGGAGCTATGCTTTAATTGTGGTTGGTGTTTCAGTAGGGATTTTTGGATTTTCTGTTTTGTTGTACAGATACCGCATTAGCAAGAAAACTGAATTTAAGGTAAAGTAAGTGATATTGTTTTAACAATAAAAAGTGGAGTATAAATATTCAATTTTACTTAGTTTAATGATGGAAAATAAAAAAATCGATATATTCGGTTCTAAAGAATCAATGCTAATTTCCTCTTTACTTGACGGAGCTATTGAAGTTAGTGATTTTCGCATGTCCATTGGTCATTTCTCTAAAACGAAAGTTACTAATCTCTTCCGCGACAGTTTTCCCAAGTTTTCTTCTGGAGTAAAAACAAAGATTACAGATATCTTTACTAGATACTTTTTCAGCAATGATAAGATTGACACTAATGAATTCTGGCGATTTGTAGATTTTAGAAATTTTTGGGCTGAATTGAGGAAATTTCATAATGTCATCTATTCACGAAACATGATCTTGAGCGATGTTATCAAGTTTTTCGAGCTAACACTCTTTCAAACTAAGTCTCGTTTGAACCTCAATTTTTTGGAAAAGAAGATAGTTGAGAAACTTGGAAAAAATCCCTCTCTACTTTACAAACAACTAGCTGAAGACTTGGGTATTTCCGAGAAAAAAGTGAGTGTAACGTTAAAGAATTTGAATTCTCACGGCATTTATCTCGGTGGTTTAATTTCCTACGAATCAATTGGACTTCATGAATTTTTCTCTTTTAATCGTTCTGATAATTTTGGAGATAATGCCGTGCTTATTGATAGATATCTGCTTTTTCCGGAATTGAATATTACCCATGGGATAATGCTACGGAAAAAGCATGGTCCTTCTTTTTATTATGTTAAAGAAAAGAAAATGTACTTCAATCCAGACATTTTGAACAAAGGATTACCAATTCAAGCATGGAAAAAACATTCTCTTACCAAACAAAAGAATTTCTCAGATTCTGATACTAGCACTGAACTGAAAGAAGTTTCTCCAGAAAAACAACCTTACCTTCCTTACCTCTTGCGTAATTGCGAACTTGATTTCAAACGTCCTGATATCAAAGCCATTGCAGAATCCCATGATGTTTCTGCTAGAACATTGTTTAGACTAAAATCCAAACTAATAGAAGATAAAATAATTCAACCAAACATGGTTGTAGAAAATCCTGATTTACTTCAAGTGTTACTAGTATCTAAATCTGAATTGGTGGAGCTATACAACAAAGTTCCTTTTATCCGTACTTATCAGATTCATGATGATTTTGGAGACATCAGTTGGCTTTCATATCTGTCGATCTTTATGCCTGATTTCAAATATATATACTCACGTTTAAGTCGCCATGTTGAGGTATTTCAAGTGATTAAACGACAGATAAAGGATTTAAATATAGATATTGGTTTACCTACATTTTCGCATGCCAATCGTAAAACTTATACAAACAAATAGGTGTTGTCTTCATATGTCAAATCAACGCTCACTAAAGGAAATTGTTGATATAATATCATCGGAAGCTGGATTAGGAAAAGAAGAAATCAATCAGTTAATCAATAATAAGATGGATGAATTAGGAGAGTTTGTTACTGCTTTGGGAGCTGCTCATATTGTAGCAAGAGAAATGAGTGTTGATCTCTCTTCTGAACCCAAGGTCACGGTTCCTCCAATGATAAATGTGGATCAACTTGTACCAGAAATAACCAATGTTAATTTACTTGGAAGAATAACGAGAATTTATGATCAATTTGTATTTAAGAAGAAAGATGGTTCGGAAGGAGTGCTCCAATCCATAATATTGGAAGATAAAACTGGTGCTATCCGCATTGTATTCTGGGACCAAAAAGCCGGTGAATTTCAAAAAGGAAATTGTAGCTTAGGCAATCCAATACGAATACTAGGTGCATATACTCGAAAAGGAAAGGATGGTTCAACAGAAGTACACCTTGGGATTAGAAGCCATCTTCAGATTAGACCCTCTGGAATTAGGGATGAAGATTTACCTGAGTCTAAGGATTCTTTCTTTAAAATTACTGATATAAAGGGCAATGAAGCTGATGTTTCAATTAAAGGACAGATTACACAAATTGATGATATCCTCGAGTTTGAGCGTTCTGATGGTTCTAAAGGAACAAAGCGAGGTTTAATTATCGGAGATGAAACCGGAGAAGTTCTTGTGAATTTCTGGAATGAAAAATCTTCCCAAGTAAAAGATTTGAACCTCGGGGATATCATTAGTGTCATTGGTTTGTCATCAAAAATAGGTTTGAAAGGTTTAATTGAACTTCACTCAAATAGGTTTACAAATTTCACAAAAGAAGAACCAACCGCTGATTTTGTTGTGAAGAAAGGTCTTGTAGGAACCGTTTCTAAGGAAAGCATTCAAATTACGAAACTTAATGAAATCTCAGTTATCAATCAACTCATCTCCGTTAAAGGCTTAATAATACAAATAAATCCAATCCATGAATTTTCGCGTGAAAGTGGGAGCAAAGGAAAGGTACAAAACGTAATTATTTCAGATGATTCCTGTTTAATGAGAATTGTTCTGTGGGATGACAAAACAGCTTTGATTAGTTCTAAAGATACAGACAAAATGCTAAGCATCAGTAATGGAAGCACTCGAAAGGGGAGGTTTACAGATATTGAAATTCATTGTGGAAACCAAACACAAATTGATCTTGAAGAAGTTGAGATTAGCGTTATTAAACAATATCAAGTAAAATTTACTAATCTTAATGATATTAATCCAACTGAAACAGATGTAAATGTAAGAGGCATTATAACAGAATTTAATCCTGTACAAGAAATTACAACAAAAGAGAATGAAATCATAAAGTTACAGAGTTTTAAGATCAATGATCAAACCGCTGAAATCAAAGTTACTTGCTGGAGAGATAACGTGCAAAAACTAGTAAATCTAGGCAGTGGAGAGAGAATTGAAATATACCAAGCAAAAGTAAAGGAAGATTCAGGATATGGGCACGAACTCACCATTACAGGGAATTCTTTTTTAAAAAAAGCTATTCACAATGACATGACACCTCAAGGTTTCGTGCCTAGTTCAACGATATCAAACCTTGGATTCCAAATTCAAACAATTAATGATATTGAAGACATTAAAGACGGCGACATTGTCACAATTCAAGGTACGGTTGTGAAACTTAATGAAACACAGTTTGTTTATTCTTCATGCCCAGAATGTAAAAAAAAGGTCAATAAACAAGACAAACTTTACATCTGTAAAGAACATGGTGGGGTTGAGAAACCTATAAACCGAATTCTATTTTCATTTATTGTGAATGATGGAACAGGAAACATCAACATTTTGTGTGCAGGTAAACTAGCCGAAATGATAATTGGCATGTCAGCTGATGCTGTTTCGAGAATGGTGGATGAACAAGAATCCGATCAGGCTCCTTACTCTATTTTGCGAAATAAAGGATTTGAGAACTCGGAATTGATAATTAGTGGCAAAGTCAACATAAATCAATATCTCAACAGCTTGGAAATCATAGCCAGATCTATTGAGGAGGTAAGTTATAAAGAAGCCTCTAAAAACATGGTCAAACAGATATTCACCGAGTAATGCGCTTTTATCTCCTCCCTTGAATATTTAAGCGTTTATTCATTTTTATATTTGGCTTAATGTCGAAAAGCTTATTAATAGTCACATGACTGCTTCAACGGGTTATAATGGATTTTACTGTATTACTAACTGTGTCTATCATTTTAATTATTATAGCAATTATATTTGCATTATTTTATCATGCCTTTAGTATTGGAAAAGAAGAAGAAACGGAATGATTTTATTATATTTCTAATATCATTCCCTTTTTTTTATTGTAAACTTTTACTATTGTTGCTATTGCCCCTAATAATACACTGGAACTTGAAACAACTGGTATTACTATATTTGTAATTGCATTAGCATTTGTTTTTTTAACCCCAACTAAATCTAATACCAAATAACTTCCTTTTGCTATATCAACATTGGATAATAAAACATAAAGGTCATTTATTTGTAGTCCATATAATTCTGTTACATCTTCTTCTTTACTTGAGAAAACCTGCCATGTATACTTAGAAGTAACATAGCTCTCATTTAAATGATAAACAAGAGAGATGTTTGTATAACTTTTAGTTCTTGCATCTATAATGAAATGTATTACTATTTCATCATTTTTTTCTTCAATATTTGTTGAAACCTCTGGACCTGTGGTTTCCACAATTAATTTGTGGTTTTCATTGCTTTTTTCGGTTTCAGCTTCCCAATAAATCACATTATCATCCCAATAAACTGGGATTCGTAAGGTATCTGCTTCTATATAGGCATTTATTATTGGAGTCATTTCCTCTTCAATAATTGCAAACCACCTGTCGTGATTTTCAGGATATTGTATCTTATATACTAAAGTTATATTATCGGAACTAGCTCTCACTTCCCCTTCTTGGACAATATTTACTTGTAAATCGCTAAACTGTATTTCGTAAGATTCTGTGAAAATTGGATTATATTTGTTAATTACTGAACAATTTACATAGATTTCCTTTTGGTTAAGTGGTAATTGAATTTCAAAGGAATATTCGCCCCAACTATCTGTAATTCCTGTGACAGTACCAATTGTTTCTATTTCTATTCTAACTGGTGCATTGCCAACAGGGAGGCTATTTGCAGTAACACAAAAATCAAATTGATAGTGTAATCCCGAATCCATTTTTGTATACGTGAATGAAGCTTCTAAAGTACTTTCTATAACATTGATTTTTATTGATTCTATTATTGTGGCATGAGTTTGAGATGCAGCCCATATGTCTAATTTGACTTCTCCCAATTCAAGATAGAATGCTGATAAATGAAGCCTAAATATATTTCCATTTTCTTCTACTGGAATTTCCTCATTATCTAAATATACAATAAGAGATGATTCTTCTATTGCTTGTCCACTTTCCAAATCTAAATAGTTGATATCTAGTATTTGAAGTGTGAATTGTGGCATTTCAATTTGATCTAAGACTATCAGTTGGGATGGTAGTCTGATTAAACTGATTGTTGTACTTGTGAATCCTATGGTATCTGCATCCATTACTATGAATGTTACATCATATGTACCATTATGTACCCACGAAGGAAAATTGAGATTCATTGTTTCATTTGTGATATAGCCTTTCATGGAACCATTTTCAATTCCTGACCAAAATGCGAAAACCGGTATTTCATCTATTGGCTGGCTGAATTCAACCGTCGCATTTAACATCTCAAATATTGTTAGCTCAGAAAATATTGTTTTATTTATCAAATTCTGAATGGTAAATTGACAATTGAGATTGGTGGTAGAACCAATCTTCAATAAAGTCAAAACAGCTTGAGTTTCGCCTATATTTTCGATGTTTTGAATCTGAAAATTTTCTATATTTTCATCTAGGATCCAATATTCAGGATAAGTGATGTTAATTTGGTTAATTTCTGAGCTTATTTGATTTGTAGTTATCGTATATGAAATTGTGGTATCGCTTTCAGTCTGTATGTTTTTACTGAATTGCATCATAATCGTTCCTGTTATGTTTAGAATATATTCTGATTTAATTTCGAAAGTTGAATTATGATTCCATTTCAAATCAATCTCATTATTTAGATTTGTCTCATCTACATGCACATCAATATCTACAGCTCCTGAACTAATATTAGTTGAACTGACCGAAAAATCGTTCAATTCAAGATCTATATCTTCTGGTGATACGGATGAAGTTACTTTAAACTCATCAATAAGGAGAGAACATTCTGAATATTCTGGTGAAATAACATAAATGCCTATGGATTTAAGAACCGTGGGAATATAGGGGTCTCCTTGATCAAAAAGATCTGATATCTCAAGGGAATAGAAGTTCCATTGATCATTCCAACTACTATTTTCTAAAAGTCGATAAACTACAAATGGCGTGGTTGTATTCTCTCCAATTTCAGGTGGGTCAATATCTGTATAGTGCCAATGTATAACCATAATTCTACAAGTATCAAAAACAATATCAAAAATCAGAGAAGAGTTTATGACATTTTGTAAAGATGAATTAGATTCTAATAGATAGTTATAACTAATACGTGTATCTGTTTGGTATAATTCTATGTTTTCTTGATACAATGAATAGGTCATTGTCTCTGTATTGCTTGAATAAAATTTCCATACGTTGTCTCCTTCTATACTCCTTGGATCTGCGGTTCTTTCTATACTCAAACCTGCTTGCATGACATCATCTGAATAGAATGATTCTTGTACTTCGGCCCCAGAATTCTGAACATACTGCACTTCCATATTTACAATTTCTCCCCTAAGATTATACATTCCTTGGTCTGGAACTGAAATAATTGAATCCCCATCTTCAATTTTACCAGCTATTTCTTGTCCTGTATAATTTGCTTCAAGACTTACATTTGGGTTAAAACTATCAAGGGTCTCGGTAAGTGAGACATTATTTTCCTCCCAGCTATCCTCTAAGTCACTAAAACCTTGTTCAACATTAGAAACTGTATATTCTCTATAATTGTTTCCATGAACAGAATCTTCTATACTACCATTTATTGTGATTTCCTCCACTTTATCATTGTTTTGATAATTATCGTAATCACTTATTCCATCATCCACTAACAAGGATCCTTGATTAATAGTAGATAAACTAACAAAGACTAGTATAACAAATAGCAATTTTCTGTATTTCATCTCATATGTTTATCTTAACTATATATTAAAAACCGCACATTTTTTACTCTCTTTCCCTTATACTTACAACTTACCTTTGCTTACTGAATATGTCACTATGATGGTGTGCTTGAATACTTTCGGTTAACTGTCTCTTTTTGTTGAAATTATCTGTTATAGTAGAGCTCTAGATACATTAAATTTAGTGTGACAGTTGCTCGAGCTTTGTTTCAATCTTAAAAATTTTGAATAGTTTTACCGATATTGTTATTCTGAGTCAGATGGAAGCTTATATGTGTGATGAGTGCAAGTCAAGAATAGTTAAAGAAAATGGGCTATACGTGTGCCAAAGCTGTGGTTTAGTTCACGACGCGGTCTTAGATGCATCTTCTTTTCAATTAGGATCCGTATCCAAAAGTAATCAACGCAAGAGTCAACAGTTTACTTCTATAAACAATAGACTAGCTGTTGTGAGTTCACTCGGTTCCTCTATTGGTACTGTAGAAGAATATATGTTTAGAGACGCTAATGGATCACTATTGGATCAAAGCACTCAATCGAAATTTAGAAAATTTAAAAATTATTATCATATCCCCGGCGCGATTAAAGGGAAGGAAACCGACTACAGGACAATAAAAATAATGAATGAAGTATTTGTGCGACTTCATGTTCCTGAAAAAATACGCAATCGTTCTTTGTTTCTATATCACAAATACAAGAAAGAACATAAAGGCAAAATAACAAACCATGTCCTGTTATCTGCTTTGTCTCTTCTTCTTAGTGTCCGTGAATTTAAACATAATTGTCCTTTAACCCTCAAAGAGATAGTTGGAACATACAGAGAATTGGGTCACCGAGTATTGGGTAAAAACTTACTTAGTTTGATGCAAGATTTAAACATTAAATCTCCTTCTTCAAACATAAGAAGGAGTGAAGAATATGTTTTTCGAATATGTTCTCTTATATGTCGCCATTCTCCAATAAAAGAAAGGATAGAAAAAAAATATTCTATTGATGTTTATGTATATGAAAAAATGCTTCAATTACTTTGTTTACGAATTCTAGAAAGCATTCCTTATGTTGAACGTGGAGGAAAACGTCCTTATCCTTTTTCTGCAGCCTCTGCCTATGTAGCTGATAAACTTCTATCAAAGAAACTCAACAGTTCTTCAGCTCTAACTCAAAAACTAGTTGCTCAATCAACTAACGTTGCTGAATTTACTATCAGAGATCATGCAGAATTCATGTTTAGTTATGATTATGATAAAATAATCACTGAAATTAGTAAAAGGCTTTCTTCAAGTTTCGAATAATGTTTAGTAGAGAAATAAATGAAATTTCCCTACTTTAGAATTGAATTAGATTCGAAAAGAAATTTTGTACTACTAATACAATTGCTATATGAAGAATAAAAACAATTACAACTTTAAAGATTATGCGTTTTTCATTACTCATTTTCAGTAAGTAGTAGTTATTTAAACAATTGATAACTAAAAAGGAAAATGACAAAAATGACCATATAGTAAACGAAAAAGAGAACGAGAAATCCCCGGCACTAATTAATGAATAAAAATTGGAAAATAAAGGAGAGAATCCTGCTATCATGGCTATTGTAATTAGAGTAACGTAACGTATTATCCGCATCCTTCTTATATGTACCTTTAACAAGTCATCTCTCTCTTCGAGCGCTTCTTCTCGCATTTTAATGAGTTCTGCTGTTGATTTAAACCGTTCTATCATTTCTTGAGTATCAGCTTGTAATGCTGATGCAAATAGATTAGCAATCTCTGGATAATCTAATTTAAGTGCTGAGAAAATATCGGTGATTTCCTCTCCAAGCTGAATCCTTAGAAGTAATTCTTTAGGAAACTCTTCTATAGAGAACATAGCTCTTTCAAGATTTTCTCCTTTTTCCATTTGGTTTGCTATTTCACGGAGTAAAATATGATCTGAAAATGATAGTTTATACATTTTTTCCCCCCATGCTTTTGTTCTGAATTAGTCTAAGTGTTACAGTTCCAAAAACCGCGTAAAGTAATGGAAAAAGCAGCAATGTTGGTGAAGTTGGTGAAACTATAAGTGATAAAACTAAACTAAGAACCAACGGTAATAGACACGAGATTGCAACAAAGATGACCATATTATCCTCAATCAATTTAATTTCTTTTTTTAATCTGGTCAAAAAATCAGGATCGGTTTCTATAAAAGAATCTGGATTTTTTAGGCTCTGAAACGCATATTTGTGCTTTTTGTTGTGAAACATCTTTGAGTTTTCATCAATTGTTTGATTTTCATCAGCCCCAATGTTCAGATTAAAGATCATATCTTCAAAGTATTTTTTGTAGAAATTATCGACTGTTCCTTTCTTCAGAAGCAATTCAATGGAGTGAGGTAAAGATTGTGTTGATTTCATATTAATAGAGAGTGAATTTATAATTAGAAAGGCTATCTCATCAAATAATCTGTGCCTTTTTATTATAGCTGACCTAACATTATCACTAAAAACAAAGAAGAGAACAAGTGAAATTACAATTGAAACGGTCAGCGTAAAAATCAAATTTAAATGAATTAGGAAGTAACAGAGTAACATAGAACCAAAAAAACTTAGTATTGCAAGATTACATAGCACCACTAGTTTTACCAAATCGTTTTCTGATATAAAATTTTCTGAATGTTTTCTTATTTTACCTAATGTGATTCTGTAAAGAAATTCTTTTGGTACAATACTGAAGTGCATTGTTCTTTGTATTAATGAAAAATACCTCGTCCCCACTTATTTCACCATTAATAATTGTTCTTTTTTATTCTCAACATGATGTTGAAAAC
>DAOVRE010000117.1 GCA_030628305.1 Candidatus Heimdallarchaeota archaeon
CATCACAAGGTAGTCATGCTACTTTCATAACACATGCTCATACTGATCATTCCGTAGCTTTTCCCGATGCAGCATCTAAGGTTTTCTCCACAAAAGTAGCTAGTGAGTTATATGAAAAACTAACCACAAAAAAACCAAAAAATACACGTTACTTTACTTTTGGGAAGACACAAAAAATAGAAGATATAGAAGTGAAATTCATTCCTGCGGGTCATTTATTAGGTGCAGCGCAGATATTGTTCTATTTTCCTAACATGACGATTTGTTATACCGGCGATATAAGTACAGATGAAATGATTACTGTACCAAAAGCTAAAGTCCCGGATGACGATATTGACATATTGATTACCGAAGCAACTTATGGAACTAAAGATCTTTATTTTGATACAAGGGAAAGAACAAAAATATCTCTTCTAAAATGGATTGCAAAAAACTTACAAAAAAAATACACACCAGTTATTAATTTGGGTCATCTTGGGGCAGCACAAGAGCTTATTGCTTTCCTAAACAACATGCTTTCTGTCGACATCTTTTGTGACACTAGAACTAGTAGAATAAATCAAACTTACAAAGATTACAAGGTTCCATTGAACTGGGAAAACTTTGAAGAGATAGACGTAAGTATATTTGAGCCAGAAAACACTGTTGTGCTTCTCCCCCGAGCATGTAATAACCTTCCTCACTTTTTAGATGGTTATAAAATTTCAAGGGGAATGGTAACTGGACAAGCAGCAAGATTCGCTTACAGAAAATTCGATCAAACATTTCCTTTCTCTATGCATGCTAATAGTCAAGAACTTGTAAATTATGCTGAGAAAATCAAACCAAAAAAGGTGTATACTCTATATGGTTTCGACTCTGAACTGGCAGCGTTGATAAGACACAAATTAAAAATCCCCGCAAGACCATTAAAACTTGCAGACAAAAAACCAACATTAGATGAATATCTAAAAGAAAGCAAAGAAAATGGAGTTTGAAAAAAAGAAGATTATAGTAAATATTCGCTTTCTTCTTCAGTTTTTTCTGTTGATTTTTCAATCACTCGAACTGCATCACCAGATATTTTTACGGGTATTTGTAGATCCATTGCTAGAAGTTCAACGGTTACTTCTTCTTTTCCTATATTTATATCTATGACTCTTGCTCTTGACCCTTTGAATGGTCCACTAATTACCTCAACAATATCATAAATATCTACACCCTCTATAACAGGTCTTGGTATTAGAAAGTGATCTAATTGTTCAATTGGAATTTCTTCAGCTCTAGAAGCTCTAGGTCTTTTACGAACGTGCCTCATTCCTTCAACTAGAAGTTCGACTTCATCTATAGATTCAGCTTCAACAAAGATATATCCTTTTAACCCTCCAGGCACTAACACAGAATAGATTTTGAGATGGGGGCGAAACTCTGCTCTACGATTTAAGTGTTCACTTAAGGATTGTTCTTGACCCATTGTTGTTCTAAGAGCATATATTGGCATATTATCACTTCTTTTATGAAATTGCGCTTATAATCGCATTAAATAGTAAGCTAAGAACGTATCCAATTGCTCCAATTACTACTACACCTATTGCACTCATTTTGGTTGTAATAGATAATTCTCGCCTAGTTGGAAGTTTAGCGTGACGTAGTAATCGCCTACTACTAGAAATGAAATCTCTGGTTTTTAGTATTACTTTACTCATTGATTCTTCCTCACAAACGTAATGTACTTGTTGATTTTTTAATTGTTCTGTTAATGAACCCTCTTTACATTTCAGATGCTTTTAGTAAATCGTCATACTTTCCTGCATCAATTTCCTTTTGAATATCACGAGAATCTTTACCTTCACAAGTTACACCCATACAAACCATTGTACCAAGAATTTCTTTGCATGCTGCACTCAAGGTAGTAGCAGATAAATCATTCCATTTAGCTTTTGCAGCATCAATTAATTGTGGAAATGTAATATTGCCTACTATCTCTTGATTTGGCATCCCTGAGGCTTTGGTAACACCTGCTGCTTTAAGAACAAGGGCAGAAGCGGGAGGAATGCCTATTTCAATTTCAAAGGTTTTTGCTTTTTTCTTTACAATTACTTTTACGGGAACTTTCATTCCTTGGTAAGCTTTAGTTTTATCATTGATTTCATCAACTATTGCTTTAATATTAACTCCAAGCGGACCTAATGCCGGACCCATTGCTCCTCCAGGAGAAGCTTTTCCGCCATCCACAAGTAAGTCTACTATGACAATGTCAGCGCTCATTTTCTATTCCTCTTAATATGTTAAGTGCAAATCAGAAGCATAATATACTGTACTTAAAGGTAACGATTTTTAACCAAAGATACAAAACTTAATCTAAGATTTTATATTTCACCCTAAAGTAAAAGATAGAGGGGTAAGGGGCTTTTTTTCTTTAATCAAAATGTTTATAATAAAAGCTTAAAGATTTGAGAACGTAAGGATTTGGAGTAGTAACAATGAGTTCGAACAAACCCATGGACATATTAAATCAAGCTCGAGAAAGTAGAGTTCTAATTCGACTAAGGGGAAACCGCCGTATGAGAGGAATTCTCAAAAACTATGATATTCACTTGAATCTCACTCTTGAAGATGCTGAGGAAATTGGTGAATCTGGTAGTAAGAAATTAGGAGACATTATAGTTCGTGGTGATAATGTCATTATGATTAGTCCCCCTCCAAAATAATTAGCTGGAAGTAGAAAAACATGACAAAGGGAACACCATCATTTGGAAGACATAATAAGAAATCTACACACATAGTTTGTAGAAGATGTGGCAGGCACTCTTTCCACAAACGTCACAAAGAATGTGCAGCTTGTGGATTTGGAAGGACAAAGAAAATCCGTAATTATGCTTGGCATAGGCACTAACTAATTTTTACGTTAATTTAGTCTCTTACTATTTATATTGGAGATAAAAATTGGGCCGGTAGATCAGCTTGGAAGATCGCTTCCTTGGCATGGAAGAGGCCGCGAGTTCGAGTCTCGCCCGGTCCACCATACTCTTTTAAAACTCTAGAAACATTTTTTTGTACAATATTGACAGCACACTTTGAATACAGAAAACGGTTAGAGTTGGCTTCTTAAATAATACTTATATATTTAGGTTGCAGTTTTAGAGTTATGGAAAAGTCTTACGATGAGAACCTAGCGAAGCTCATGTCTGAGGCACGTGATTTATTCAAAAGCTCTAACTTTGCTGAATCAGCAAGAAAATATTGGGAAGCAGCAAAAAAACTAGAAGCAGCTAGGGGACTAGCGCAAGCAGAAGATTTGTATAATGAAGCTATAAAGAATTTCATTAGAGCTTCAGAAGATAATAAAGAAAAGAAACAGTATCGTTTGAGTGCTCAAAATCTATTTTATGTAGTCATGATTTTCAAAAGACTTGGAGCAATAGATGATTGGAAAGCTGCAACCATGGCAGTGGTTGATGATCTAGTTAATGCAGCGCAGGAGTATCTGTTGTGGAATGAATATGATAAGGGGATAATTTTAGTGTCAACAGCTTGTTTCTTCTTGTTTTCAATTGAAGAATTTAAAACAGCTGAAAAATACTACACACAATATATAGAGCAGATTAAAGATGATCCTGGATTTACTCGAGCTCAACAGATTCTTTTTGCGGCAGGTCACGCCATTCAAGCAGTTAAGAACCTAGATACAAACTCTCTTCTAAATGCTCAACAACTTGTTGGAAGCCACCTTAAGCCAGGATTAAGTCAAATAACAGGAGATTTGTTCTTTCCAGCTATTGATGATGCTGTCGACACCGTCGTGAAAATCTTCCGGTCTAAGATTAAACTTCCAAAGATTGTGCCCGAGCTTAAAATCTCTCGTGATTTAGTGTTGGGAGAACCAACAGATCTCTCCATTTTCATCGAGAATGTAGGAGAAGGAGATGCAAATAATTTAAGTTTTAGTTTCAACATCCCAGAAGGTATCGAAGTTATAGATGGAAATAAGGAATTTTCTGTTGAAAAATTACTACCTCAGCAGAAAACTGAACATAAGCTTATAATCAGATGCAATTCTTCAAAAGGCGAGATTACTCATGAACTAAGTGTTATCATCACTTTCTATGATCAATTGCAAACCAAACAAACCATGATGATGGGTCCTTTTGATTTAATTTTCCGAGAGAAAAGCTTATCAAAAGAACATAAAGATACTCTTGACTCATTAGCTGAACAAAACGAAATAAATTACACAAAGTGCTGTGAAAGTAATATTGTTCGAAAAGAAGCATGTGATGTAATGTCTGAATTGGTTTCTTCGATTATAAAAGAATCCAAAGAAAAGCTTGCGACAGAAGAATTCGAAACAGTTCTTGCTAATATTCAGAACATTAATAGAATATATGAGATTGTTAATAAAATAACAAGCGAGGAATTTCTAGCACCAATTTATGAGGCTCAAGAAAAGGAACTAACGGAAAAAATTGAGGGCGCTATAGAATTAAAGAAAGAAGAATGGAACAGTGAACTTGAAACCATCAAAGTGCAATTATCTGAAGAACATCTCAAAGAGAAAGAAGAATTGAAACTATCGTTTGAAGATGAAAAAGTCGAGTTAGAAAAACAAAAAGAAGAGGAATGGAAGGAGCTAATGGAAAAACTCGTACTCAAACATACAGATGATATAAAGGAATTTGAAACCGAACTTATAGAGCAGAAAGAGCAAGAAATGGTAGAATTAAATAAAAGGCTAGAACAAGAAAAGAAGAAGGCTCTTGAGGAACAAGAAGCGGTTTTGCGTGATGAATTTCAACGACTTTTATCAGAATCACAAGGCAAGAAAAGAAGATAATTTTATAATTTCACTTTTTCCTTTTTTTGTATTTTAAGTGTTTTTTCAGAAGTATCTATTGTAATTGTATCTCCAGTTTCTACGATACTGAAAAGATCTTTATCTGGTAAATCTACCAGCGGAATATCTGCTAATATCGCTCCTGCAATCACAATTGTTTCAGCTTCTTCTGTAACTAGTGCTAACGGGGAAACATTGTTTACTTTCAAACCATATATTATGTAGGAACCCACGGTTGAGCCCCTTCCTCTTGGAAATACAAAAATAGTATTTTTGAGGTTTTTTCCGTATATTGGGCTTTCTGAATCTATTACATTCCCGGTTTCAGAGTCAATATCTCCTAAGAATGATATAGGAGAAGGAGAAAACAACACAGTGCCAGTAACCTTTCCTTCGACAATTGGTCGAATTCCAATTTTCATTATTCTGTGACCTCCTTCATAATTGAATCTAGTGATAGCAAGTTCACCATTGTAGTTTTGGTTTTACTTAGATAATGTGCTGCTTTTGTCGAGTTAGTAATTATGTTTCGGAAATTCTCACTTACAGAAGGAGATACAACCATACAAGTGTCAGCGTAAACTTTAATTCCCCTAGATTTAAGATTAGTCAACAGTGAATCAGCTGCTATCACTGTTTTAGTTCTACTAGAAGTAAATATCCAGAATTCAATACCTTTCTTCATTTGTCTTGATTGTAGAGTGTCAAAAATAAATCTAATATCTTCATAACTTGCATGGGGACACCCGATTGCAACGAGATCTACACCTTCATTTATTTGGTTAAAATAGTTATAGACCTCTTTCTTATTCGATTCTGTAAACTCTATCTTTTCCTCAACATTTTCAATGTTAATTGATTTACTTTCTGGAGTTAAATCTTTTACATGGTAAAGAGCGACACTGCCTGAGGCAGCTAATGCCGCAGCTAGGATCTTTGCTTCATTTATGTCTAAGTTTTGAATATTGACAAAGTAAGGAATTAAACCGTGAAACTTTTTACCATACCAATAACCAAGTGCAGAATAGTCGGAAAAACTTTCTAAGTTGGTTTTTACATTCACCAATATTCCGGGATTGCGATTTTCAGTTATATGTAAACCATAGTTAGCGGTTAAACCAGTAATTGCA
>DAOVRE010000055.1 GCA_030628305.1 Candidatus Heimdallarchaeota archaeon
ATTCACGAGATGAAATAATAATGCAAAAGTCCAAAATGAAGCTTGGTTTCTTCGATTCAAATCAGGAATTTCAAAAGTTTATAGTTTCTACATATTACCATGTGGAAAGCATATTTACGACAAATAACCAAAGTCAAACTCATTCACTTAATCATACAATAAGAGTTGCTAACACTTGTATAGATATTGCGAAACGCCTTGGAGCTTCAATTGATACTCTGTTAACTGCAGCTCTTTTTCATGATGTGGGTAGAGCAGAAGAAGAAGAAACAGGAAGGAATCATGCGGACATAAGCACGGAGTTGGCAAGAGAGTACCTAGAAAAGCAAGAGAAATACGACATGATTCCAGAAGTTTGTGATGCAATAAAGTCTCATAGGTTTAGTACTAAAATGGAACCAAAATTCAAAGAAGGGAAGATCCTCAAGGATGCTGATGCTTTAGATGCACTTGGGATAATTGGGCTATATAGGGTCATTAGCTACTCTGCAGAAAGAAATGTTGATATGAAAAAAACTAACATGCATTTTCATGAAAAATTATTCGCTCTACCATCGCTAATGCATTTTAAATATAGTAAAAAACTAGCTAAAAAGAAGTGCAAAATTCTAAGCACATTTTCTAAAGGTCTAGAAAAAACCATGTATAGATCTGACTTTGAAAAACTGCTTACCCGTTTAGAAAAATAATTACTCCAAAACCAGAATTTTAAATAGGACAAACACATTAAGGTATAGTTGACGACAAAAAATCAGGTGAAATTATGTCAAATATCAAACTTGGTGACATGGTAAAAATAAACTATACATGTAAAACAGCTGATGATGGAAAAGTTTTCGATACAACTTTCGAAAAAATAGCAAAAGAGCATGATATCTTTGATGAGAAATTTATATATCAACCATTTACTCTTATTGTTGGAAATCATAAATTGCCTGTTGGATTAGAAGAGGGTCTTATTGGTTTAGAAGAAGGTGACTCTAAAACAATCAACATTGAAGCTAAAAGAGGATTTGGTTTAAGAGACCGTTCAAAAATCCGTTTAATTCAAAGGAGAGAATTTCAGAAACATCAAATAAAACCGAAAGAAAATGCAGAAGTAGAAATTGGTGGTCAAAAAGGTAGAATACTCAAAGTATCAAGCAGTAGAGTAAAAGTTGATTTTAATCATGATTTAGCCGGATTTGACTTAATATATGATATAAACATAATTAAAAAAGTTACAGACATAAAGGAGCAATGTATCTGTCTTCTTGAAAAACGATTACCTGGTGTAGATTTTTCTGATACAAAAATTGAGATAAAAGATAAGGCAATAATTATAGAATTTCCAAAGGATACTCGGTTTATGGAATACATCCAATTTACTCGAAATGGGCTAACAAGGGATTTGGGAGAAATAACTAAAAAATATGATAAAGTAACTTTTATTGAGCATTATGAAATAGAAAAGAAATAGTCACTATTCTTTGTCTACTTTCCTTGCATTTACTAAAATCAGATCAAAATTTAGAGGGCAGTTCAGTTTCCTTATAATGCCTTGAACTTTCATTTTACTAGTTTTATCAAAAAGTGGTGACATACAGTAATCGTAATTCTCACATAAGATTTCTTTGCAATTCAAAGAATTTCTTTTAAGAACCATATTTTCCAGATATTTTTGATTTTCTACACTTATAATATAGTCAGCTTCCTCTACAACGCACACTAGCATCGGTTGATTCTCTATTAAACAAATATGTTCCTTTTGCTTTACTTCAACTACACTGTATGAATGATTTTCCTTCAGAACATCAACACATACCTTCTTGAGAGAACAATTATCACAGATTTTCGAAGCACCTACATGCGTAAATATATAGTTGAGTTCCGCAACTTCCTTTTCAACTAGAGTTATAATCATTTCATGAGGTAATTATAGAATAGCTTTTTTAAGATTAAGAAATACGTCTTTTAATCTAGATTCGAAAAGTAGATGCAGTATTATGAAAAAGGAACTTAATTGTATTAATCCCTACAAATTAGGAGAAGAATATGATTATGATCCTTATATGATTGAAAGGTTTGTAGAAATATTGGGTGAGGAGGAAACATCAAACTTACTTCAATTTAACGAAACCAAATTAAACAAAACAATTAGATTGAACACATTAAGATCTAGTATCGCGCGCACAGTAGAACTTTTAGAAAGAAAAAGGGTTCAGCTTGAAGATATTGTAGGGATGCCTGAAGCAAAAGAAATCATCAATTCTCCTGTACCAATAGGAGCAACTCCAGAGTATTTAGGAGGATACTACATGCTGCAAGGAAAGAATTCAATGCTTCCAAGCATGATTCTTGATCCAAAAAGCGATGAGTTGATAGGAGATTTCGCTGCAGCTCCTGGTGGCAAAACATCACATCTAGCACAATTAATGAATAATGAAGGGACAATAATTGCACTTGAATTAAGTTCTAACAGATGCAGAAGTTTGAAATCGGTTCTAGCTAGAATGGGTGTTGAAAACACAATCATATTACAATACGACACCAGAGAAATAAATAAATTGGATTTGATGTTTGATAAAATTTTATTAGATGCACCTTGTTCAGGATCAGGGATAATTATCTCTGATCATTCAAGGAAACAATCCAAAACACTATCTGATATTCTAAATTATCACAAATATCAGACTGAGCTATTAACAGAATCCTTGCGAGTTCTTAAACCGGGAGGAGAACTAGTTTATTGTACTTGTTCCTTGGAGCCAGAGGAAAACGAGCTTGTTATAACAAAAGTTCTTGAAAATTTTGATTGTAAAATACAAGAATTGAATATTGAAGGAGAAGTAGGTTTAGAAAAATTCCAACAACATGAATTTCATCCCGACATAAGAAAAGCCAAAAGAATTTATCCACATACATCAAAAGGAGAGGGCTTCTTTATAATTAAAATGGTGAAAGAAAAATGAGCAATATAACAGTAAATTTCCGAAAAGCAACCAAGAAGGAAGAGAAAATTGTTCGAAAAGAGATTGGCAAGCATTTTGGGCAAGAGGGGTTGGATTCGTTACAAAACCGTTTTTTGTGGATAAAAGATGGAAAAATCAAAGAGGTTTGTGCTTTACATCCAAATATTGAAGCAATTGTAAAAACTATCCCCCATAATTTGTATTTTGCTGGCATACCAATTGGTTCAATAAAGAATAATAAATTTCAGTTAGAAATTGAGGGGAGTGCATTAATCAGATTAACTTCAAAGAAGGTTTTACATGTAAAAACCGATCAATTCCTTTATGGTAAATCAATTTTCACAGACAATGTTCTTCAGTTTGATGAAGCATTCCAAAGTGGAGATTTAGTTATAATTGAGGGGAGAAATAACATTCATTATGGAGTTGGAGAAACAAGTATAAGTTCAGAAGAGCTCAAGAGTGCGCTCTCAAATACAGTGATAATTAAGGGGAGTAAAAACATTCCTAGGGATAGAGGCTGGTATTTGAGGAAGGGTAACTGAAGGTATTTTATTTTGTTCCTTCAACAACAGCCAACCTAACGCCTAAATTCAAATAACACAAAGTATTTAAGGCGTGTTCAGTGATTTACATTAGTTTAATCTTTTTGTTTAAAAAAGAGGAAAACCTATTCTAAAAAACATTTGTATATATATGAATTAGAAGGGTCGGGTATCTTGAGTTATAAAGAAGTACTAGAACAAACATCCAAAGACATTCATGAGGAACTGCCAAGCAACGCTGAAATTACACAAATAGAGTTTGAAGGACCAGAAGTCGCAGTTTATTCTCGCAATCCTAGAGTATTAGTAGACGATGAAAATATAGTTAAGGGATTAGCAAAAAAATTACGGAAAAGAATCGTTATTCGATCTGATCCTAGTGTCAGATTACCCAAAGATGAAACAACTTACTTGATTACAGAGTTGGTGGGAAAGGAAGGAGAAATCACTTCAATAGATTATGACGAGCTTGTTGGAGAAGTAATTATAGAAGCTATGAAACCAGGGGTTATTATTGGAAAATCCGGTGAAATGTTACGAACAATTATCGCTAAAACATTATGGCGACCAAATGTTATGCGAACGCCTCCAATCGAATCTAGGATAATAAAAACTGTTAGACATCTCTATCAAGAACATTCAAAGAAAAGATAGGAAATCCTGAAAATAGTTGGTAAACGAATTCATCGCCCCATTATTTACAGGGATGATACAATTCGCGTAACAGCCTTAGGCGGTTACGCAGAAGTTGGTAGAAGTAGTTCCTTAGTCCAAACTGGTGAAAGTCGAGTGTTGGTAGATTGCGGAATCAATGTAGGAAGTAATTCACCAAACAACACCTTCCCCCGATTTGACCTTCCTGAATTTGACATTGATAATTTGGATGCCGTTGTGATATCACATGCTCATCTTGATCATTCTGGTTTTGTCCCTTATCTTTTCAAATATGGTTACAAGGGAGCTGTCTATGTCACAAAACCAACAAGAGATTTAATGACAATGCTTCAGATAGATTATCTTGATGTAGCGAAAAAAGAAGGAAAAACCCTACCATATGAACAAAAGGACATAAGAGAGTCAGTACTTCACACCATTGTTTTAAACTATGGAGAAGTAACCGACATCTCACCTGACATTCGTCTAACATTTCACAATGCGGGACATATTGTAGGAAGCACAATCCCTCATCTTCACATTGGTGAAGGCGTTTATAACATCGCATTTGCACAAGACATTAAATTTGCTAGATCAAACCTTTTAGATCCAGCAAATTGCAGATTCCCAAGATTGGAAACGCTCTTCATAGAATCTACCTATGGAAAACCCCAAGATATTCTTCCTCCAAGAGCTGAATGTGAAAAAATGTTGAGAAACATTGTTAATGACACTATAAAGAAAAATGGGAAGGTTCTTATTCCAGTTCTAGCGGTTGGCAGAGCTCAAGAAATTCTTGTCGTTCTAGAGAATTTAATGAGAACCAAGGAAATACCAACAATTCCAATTTACACAGACGGTATGATTCGAGAAGCATCAGCAATCACAAGCGCTCACCCCGAATTTTTATCAAAAAGTCTTAGAGAAAGGATATTCCATGCAGGTCAAAACCCATTCCTATCTGAACAAATGAAACATGTAGCTTCTAATGAAGAACGAGAACTAATTGTAGTAGGAGATCCTGCAATAATTGTAGCTACAAGTGGTATGCTAAATGGAGGACCAAGTGTTCAATACTTCAAAGCACTATGTTCTGATTCTAATAATGCACTAGTGTTTGTAAGTTACCAAGGAAAAGGAACTATGGGAAGTAAGATTCAGAAAGGCATTACCGAGATTCAGATGATGGAAAATCGCAAAACAGTCATGTATCATATAGAAATGCAAGTTCATAGCATTTCAGGTTTCACAGGACATAGTGACAGAAGAGAATTAGAAAACTACATTCGCAAAGTTACTCCTAAACCAGAAAGAGTTATAGTGTTTCATGGTGAAGAATCAAAGGCAAATAAATTTGCTTCGTGGATATACAAAACAACTAAAAGAGAAAGTATGGCACCTCCAAATGGTACAACTATAAGATTAAGGTAATGTTTAGAACTTAGCAGACCACACTTTATCTTTCAAATGATGGATTAGTTTTACTACTTTACCCTTTTTGTTTTTACTAAATTCTTTTGCATCTATAAGAGATATACCCACACCAAGAATTGCATTAGCTTTTTCTTCATGAATAACGACATAATCATCTTTTGTTATGTTATCATCAAAAAACACTATGCCCGGAGCCATAACATCCGCACCATTTGTGATAAACCTGATAGCTCCCACATCGACTATTATTTTGTGTAGACCAGGATTTAATTCTCTAAGAAAGTGTATTGAAGGGATGTGTTTTCCATCATGAAGGAACCACCAGATCTTTTTGTCTTTAACAATAAACGTTCCTTCTTCAGTTTTAATACTTTGGAGTATTAATGATTTCTGAAAAGATGGTGATACCTGATCAGCGTATAATTCTATCAATTTCGTTTGTAAATCACGTTTTTCTTTATTAGATAAAGTTTTCTTTGATTTCATATGCATGTTATCACAAGCCTTTCATTTCTATAACCCTAATTTTCCTAAAATTGAGCTATATTTTTCTTTAATGGATTCATACCTTTCCTTAGATGACATGCCTAAGAGGTAAAGTTGTTCTTCATTTTCCAATCTTCTTGAATAATCATCTTTTAAAGATGTAACAAACTCTTCAATGGAATCTTGTATATTTGACATCAGGTCAACGCTTGGTTCCGGGATTGTGTAGAGGTATTTCAGTGTGGGATAAGTATCAGCTATTCTTTCAATCAATCCAATATCCAGCATTTGTTTCAAATGTTTCTCAACTGCTGGACGCGATATTGCTAACTCCTTTGTTAATTCATCAGCAGTTAGTTTCATATTGCTAAGTAGAGCAAGTATTTTTCTTCTCGTTCCATCTCGTAAAATTGAATAAATTTGATCTATTATCTGAAAATCCTTCTCCTCTTTATTCATGGTCAATTCTTTATTGCCACGGTTCCTTAAATTATTGTCGGTTGATAGTTGTTCTTGTGAAATAGAGCGTTTAGAGATAATCTTTGAAGGGTTTTAAGCTGTTGCAACAACAGTAAGTATTAATTGCTATCAATGGACTCTTGAGATATAAACAAAGAGGGTTTTATAATGAAAGCTACGATACATTTAGAAGAACATGTTGAAATAAAAGTAGGACCTAAAGATGAGGTTGTTACAACAGAATCAAGAGGTGTTTTGAAGGTTATTAACCCAAGCAAATCTACAACATTATGGGGAATTGAACTGAAAGCTGATTTCAGTGATGATGTGGATGAGATACCAGTTACAAACATCCCGCACGTAGAAGCAGGTAAAGAACATCTTGTTGAGTATACAACAAAGAATGAACCAGCAATCAGGATAACAGAGGTTTATGATACTGATTACAAGGGAGATGAAATAAACTCCTTGAATAAGGACTTGATTTTTAATTTGGATCAAACACTCGCATTTCAGATTACTGTTAAAAATAATTATGATACAAAAATCAAAAATTTGGCAGTCGAAAAGCACTTTCCTTTAGATACAAGAGATATAAGAGCAATAGAGCCATATCCTGGAGACACAACAATTGTAGAAGGTGAAAGAATTGCAAATTGGGTAATTCCTGAACTAGAAGCTGGAGGAATTGCAATTGTTACAATTGCTTGTACTATAAAACCAACAAATGTACAACCATACAAAAATGGAATTATAACAGCAAGATGTGAAACAGAGATCAAAATGAGTTCATTGAAGCCAGTGTTAGATGGCGATTGTGATAATGTGGATTTAGGTGTAGAAGTTATTGAAACAGCAGAACCCAATCAATGGAAACTCAGTATGGGGTTAAGAAACGCAAGTGAGTTTGAAATATTGTTAAAGTATGTTAAAATAGAAGTTAATGGCGAAGAAAAATATTTCAAAGAACCTATGCTTGAATTAGAAGGAAATCTTGATGAACCAATCTGGAAAGAGCAGATTACAATTGAATCTTCAACATTTCCTGAAATAACTAAGAAGTTTGATTATACAGCGCTTTTCAAAATAACTGAACACTCAACAATAGCTTATGAAAAAGCGAGTGACCAAATATTCATTGTAAAAGCTGGAGCGTCCAAACTATTTGATCCAGTAGAAGTAACGACTTATGCATTTTCAGACATAATAGCAACAATTGATGTCACAAATACTGGGTCTGCTACAATTGGCAAAATAGAAATTGAGGATTCAATACCAAGTTACTTTGATGTTAAAATAGTAACAGCAGAATCATCTGGTAGAGAGGTTGAAATTGTTTTCGAAGAAGAGTCTAAAGAAGAAATCAAACCAACAATCGAAGACAGAGAAACTGCAACTTTCGAAGAAATCGAGAAAGAAGATGATTATGTTGAAGAAGTCGAAGATGAAGATGTTAAAAACTACTTAGAGAACATTTCGGAAGGTATTGAGAAGGAAAGAGTTTACAATTATGTTATTGAAAATCTCAAATTAGATCCAGGTCAAACAGTGAAAATTAAAGCTGTTTGTATTGCTGACAAACCTAGAATTGAAGGTAGCCATTCAGCACCCGCTACAATCAAAGCATATGCCGAGCACCCAGCTAAACCTTTTGTAACAGATGCTCGATCTGATGGAAAGGTTCCAACAATAGTTGTACAATTTAAGCAAAGATCATACAAAATAACATCAATTTTCACAAAGCAAGCAGACGATAGTTACAATGTTGAGATACCAATAACAAATACAGGAGACGTTCCTTTAGATAATGTTACTCTCATCCAACCTATTTTCTCTGCTGAATTTGTAGATCATACTCCTCCAACTGTTGATGTATCTGTTGAATCATCCAATGTCAAATGTGTGATAAAACGAATAAATTCAGGTGAAACAATAACAATCAACC
>DAOVRE010000010.1 GCA_030628305.1 Candidatus Heimdallarchaeota archaeon
ACTAAGTCTTTTTTTGATAATATCTCTAAAGTGATGAAATATGAACGATAAATCTTGCTCTAATTGTGGAACAAAATTACCAAGTGAAGCTAGCTTCTGCACTGTGTGTGGAGCAAGAATCGAAGTTGTTCAAGGAGTTCCTTCAGCTATGCCAGTAAACGCATATCCTCCTCCTGAAGAGAAAAAGACTAGTTTTGTGTATATAGTGTTTATCATCTTATCAGCAGTAGGAGTGGTCGCAGGAGCAGTAATATTTTTTCTTAAGTGGGGGTTGGCTTTATGAAACTACCTTATGGATTATAGGAATTAGCATTGGAGTAGGGAGTCTTTTCTCAGGATTACTAACACCTCGTAGAGAATTAAAGAAAAGTATAGCAATTGTTTTTGGATCATATTTTGTAATAATTCTTCTTCTATTCTTAGCAACGATTATTTTGAGTTTTACATTAGATGATTACATACTACTGATTAAAGTAACTTTAGTACCATTTGCTGCATGTTATCTACCAGGTTTGTTTATTAGAATACTATCTGAATATGTATTCAAATTATCAAGCAAGACTGAATAGAAGGATAACAGCAGTTTCTTGGAATAGAAGAGATAGTGAACTAAAAGAAGATTCTCTAGATTGAAACACAATCTTCCAAAAAACCAAGCAAGAAAAGAAGAATCTTACCACACAAAAAATAGTTTACGTGGTAAGATAAACCAAAACTTGTTTGGTTTTGCTGGGGGTTAGAAAATCAAAAAAAGTAAGAACTAGTTGAAACTAGTTCAAATTAGATTTTCTCTTACAAATTCTAGTAACTGCAAACACTAAAACAAAAGCAGCAAGTATCAAACCTGACACTATACTAAATTCTCGTAGATGAGGAACCTTGTATTCAACGTATTCACAATTAGAATGAGTGCTGTTTAGTATTCCGTCACTAGCTACAATAGTATAGAAGTAGTAACCTTCTGAGGGAAGGGAGTCAATATAGGATGTTGAGCCAACAGTAGTTAGTGGAGTTAACCCTTCAACTGACCAGATATAGGTATCAGATCTATAGATATAATATTCTATTGCCCCGTCTATACTAGCCCATTCTAGAGAAATACTGCTTGAATCTGTAGGATTGGGTAGAATAGGAGCTAATTCAGGAGCGTCAAGGTCAGCAAACCTTACTTCGACATATTGGCAATTGGAATGCGAGCTGTTTCCAGCAAAGTTTCCAGCCACAACAACATAGTAGTAGAAGCCTTCAGACGATACAATATCGATATAATCACTTGAGGAAACAGTAGCAATTGGTGTTAATCCCTCCACAGACCAGATGTAAGATGTGGAACGATAAACATAGTAAGTGGTTGCCCCTAGTACATAATTCCAATCTAGATGAATAGAAGTGAATTCAGTAGGATTAGGAACAATGAAAGCTAGTTCAGGATCAGCAAGAGGACCAGTGAAAAGTTTATAGAAGATATCCATATCTGTTCCAGCACCAGTATAATTAGTAGAATCATGCCACGTTATATACACATGCTCTGCAGAATCGACAGCAAGAGAAGGATACCAAGACCCACTTGTACTTTCGGTGGAAACTACTTCTGGAGTGGTCCAAGAGGAGGAAGAAGAATCCCAGCGTTTGTAAAAAATATCAATATCTGTTCCAGCATCAGCATAATTAGTTAGATCCATCCAAGCTATATGCACTTTCCCTGCAAAATCAGTAGCAAGCGAAGGATAATTTGAATGACCAGCACTTTCTGTGGAAACAACTTCTGTAGTAGTCCAGGATGAAGTTGAAGCATCCCAACGTTTATAGAAAATATCCATATCTAGATCACTCCCAGCATAAGCAGTTCCATCATACCAAGCAACATGCACATTCCCTAAAGTATCAGTAGCAAGAGAAGGATTAGAAGAAGCATCTGTACTCTCGGTAGAAACAACCTCTGTTGTTGTCCAGGAGGAGGTGGAAGAGTCCCAACGTTTATAAAAAATATCATTATCTATTCCACTCCCAGCATAAATAGTAAAATCTTCCCATGCAATATGAACAGTACCAGCAGAATCCACAGTAAGAGAAGGAAGGTAAGAATCACTTGTACTCTCAGTAGAAACAACCTCTGTTGTGGTCCATGAGGAGGAAGTAGCGTCAAAGCGTTTGTAAAAGATATCCCTATCTGTCCCACTTCCCGCATAAGCAGTTCCATCAGACCATGCTATGTGTACATGACCAGCAGAATCGACAGCAAGAGATGGTAACCAAGAATCTGCTGTACTTTCAGTTGAAACGACTTCTGTTGTAGTCCACGAAGAGGTAGAAGCGTCCCAACGTTTATAGAAACTATCACAATTGGTTCCAGCACCAGCATAATTAGTATAGTCACTCCAAGCTATATGCACATTCCCAGTGGAATCAACTGCAAGAGAAGGATAGAAGGAATTATCTGTACTCTCGGTAGAAACAACTTCGATAATGGTCCATGAGGAAGAAGAAGAGTTCCAGCGTTTGTAGAAAATATCCCGATCTGTTCCAGCACCAGTATAATCAGTCTCATCTTCCCACGCTATGTGGATATTTCCTGCAGAATCGACAGCAAGAGAAGGATAACCAGAAAAATCTATACACTCGGTAGAAACAACCTCTGTTATATTCCATTTCCAAGTAGATTGAACAAAAGAATCTATGGTGTAATGATTATGGTTTTCATCTACTAGAGCTTGTGTGCTATTTATATTAAGCGAAGAAGTGCTTATTAAAAAACTAATAATGAGAACACTTAAGCTCATAATTATTTTCGTTTTTATCTTTTTCATATTATCAACCTTTTTTTAAGTTTTCATTCCCGTTTACAACAAACGAGTTTTTCAAATTGTACACAATAGGTACGAAGAATAAAAGCGTTTTCCTCAAAAGAAGTGTAAAATTGGAATAAATTAATATATTTCAAAGCATATAACCTAATGATTCCATGATTATTGAACAAAAGCGTCTACAAAATGCATGTATTTTAGAAGATGGTAGAAAACTGGTTTATGATATCTATGGTGCAATGGAGGGAACTCCTTACTTCTACTTTCATGGATATCCTAGTTCAAGAATAGAAGCAAGTTGCATTCATGAAAAAGCAGAAGAAAAAAACATCAAAATTATAGCTGTTGATAGACCAGGAATTGGTTTATCTGATTTTCAAAAAAATAGAAAGATTGTTGATTGGGCAGAAGATGTTTCAGAACTTGCAAATGAGCTTGGCTTCATGAAATTCGGAGTGATGGGTATGTCATCAGGAGCTCCATATGCTTTGGCTTGTGGATATAAAATTCCTGAAAAACTAAACAAAATCGTTCTTATCTCAGCTTTAGGAGGAGTGGATTTTAAACAACCAGGACTCAAAAACGATCATAAAGCTGCCTTTAGGGTTGCAGGAAGCCTTCCTTTTGTTTACAGATTTCTTCTCTGGTTATGCAGAATCCGTCATATCAAAGGAAAGAATGCAGCCAAAAAATACTTTAGAATAAATTTCAAGCATCTAGCTCTAAAGGACCAAGAATTATTACAGAATCCAGACATTCTAGATGCGGTAGTCGAGTTTCAGTATGAATCATGTAGAAAAGGATTGAAGGGATTAGTATATGAAGCAAAATTGCTAGGAAGACCTTGGGGAATGAATTTAAGCACAATATCTAGTAACTTAAAAATCTATTTGTGGCATGGGACAGCTGATCTTGTAGCCCCAGTAACAGCGTCAAAAGAGATAGAAAGAATGTTACCTAAATCCATCGCTGATTACAAAGAAGATGAAGGGCACTTTTCTTTATTGTTTTATTATCATCCAGAAATATTAGAAGTACTTCAAAAAACAGAAAGATAACCAGATGTTTTTTTGAGTTGTCAGAAAGTTGGGAGCAAGATTTGTCTTACCACACAAGTAATTAATTACGTGGTAAGATTCTTATTCGATTTATTTTTGTTCGCTTTGGAAAAAAAGCAATTTAAAGAGATTTCCATTCACATTCATTTGACAAACCTTATAGTTATTGGATTCATTAATATAATGATAGAATGACAAAGATAGCAATCTATGTTTTTGATGATGTAGAAGAGCTTGGTTTAGATATTGTCTATAATGTATTAAAGAAAACTAAAACACTTAAACAACACGGAATTCTTCCTATAGACCAACCATTGGAAGTAGATCTTCTTGCAAATGAGAAGTTAGTTATTGGTACAAAAGATAAGCAAATCACTCCACATCAAATTGGTTTAGATTTTACCGATTATGATATTCTCATCATTCCAGGAGGAAAAGGAGTTGAAACTATTGTTCAAAATCAAGAATTTTTGGATAGGCTAAAAGAATTTGGTCAAGAAAAAATGGTCTGTTCAATTGGTTTAGGCACATTTGCTCTTGCTCTTGCCGGATTATTGAAAAACAAAAAAGCAACAACTCATCATAAACATTTTCTCAGGTTGCGAAAATATTGTAAGGTTGAAAATAAACGAATAGTTGTTTCTGATAAAATAATAACTGCAGGTGGTATGCTCTGTGCAGTAGATTTAGCAGAAAAAATACTGGAAATTTGTTATTCGAGAAGCATTGCTGATATTGTTTTAGAATATATAGAGGTTCGAAGAAAATCTAAGGGAATAGGTATAGTTCTAGGAGAGATAGACGAGGAATGACTAGAAGACTACTCTGAAATACTTTAGTTGGTATTAAGTTATTATTATAAAAAAGTTGGAAATATGGATAACTGTACTTAAAGAGGAAATGAAGAAATAGAGTTTATAAGACAACAAGTATTGAATAAAATTGATTTCTTTGTATCTTCTTGTTTTTTATTCTAGATCATTTTACGACATATTTTCTCCTATTTATAAGCTTCCTTATCCCCGGATTTCCAATTAATGTATAAGCTAGTGAAATTGAAAAGGCAATTATTATAGCAGCATAATATCCATATGAACCTAAAGCAGCATACGCTATTAACAGAATTATTCCTAATAGCGCTGTAAAGAACATCATTTCAAAAGCATAAGGTAAACCCTGATTCAATTTATGATCATCATTCCGATTTGCTATTCTATCTACTACAGCATTAATTGCATCTTTTGCAACATATTGGAGATCAACTAAACCTAAGTAATTACTACTTTCAACATCTTGAGAATTCTTAATAACTGGTAATCTTTCTCTGAATTCAAAAACAAACTTAAGCTTTAGAAGTGATCTATCATCTGTAGCGAAAAGAACAGTAGTGAATCCTCTCCCTGTTTTAGTTTTTGCAGGAATAAGAATATCCTGGTATGAAATTCCATGAGGTTCTAATCTCATCTCAGTAATTTTATCTCCATTTTCAGGATAAAATCCCTGATCGTTTGTTTTAGCATGAATTTTCAAAACCATAGCAGAGGGGAGTTGATTTGTTCTAAAAAACATTCTAAAAGCAATTACGTCGTTTTCACTGTAACGGCATAGAGGGAAAATTGCAAAATTAAATAATAAACCATCTAACCATCTTAACTGATTCAAAGCAGCTACAGGAACATTTTCTAGTTGAGTAGTTGAATTCCTCCATTGTTTGAACACTAAAGGATAGTTCATAGAATCGCTAAAATCTATACTACTCAGATGTTCAATTTCTTCTTCTAAATTAATGATTATTTTTGGATACTGCGTTTTAATCATGCTTGCTGCTATTGACTTGTTGGAACTTTGTTTTGCTATTGCCCTGCCAAGACTAATTACCATTTCTTTCACAACCTATAGAAAATGATGGTAGAAATAATATATTTAAAAGTTGTGCAGTTCTTCTTAGATAACCGAAAATTTTCATTCAAAAGAGACTAAAATTTTGGCATAAGTTTTGAAGAACAAAACTTCGTTTTACAAAAGTAATTTCATCTCCAGAATAAAACTATAACCACGTGACTAGACACCAAATTGTCTTACCACATAAGGATATTTGTACCTATAATACCCTTGTTTATGCTCATTGTGAGACAAGTTTAAACATCTTCAAATGGAAATAATTTTGAAATTAATACGAGAGGTCTTGTTGAATCTCCATGTTTATTTAATATTTTTTAGAAAATACTTTTATATCTTCAAAACGAGTCTTTGCTATTATTGTCAAGGAGATATAAATGACCACAGGTAGATTGATAGATATAATTCTAGAAAAAGAAGAAACAGAATCTTCTCATGATCCTCGACATCGTGATAAGAAAATAGTAATAACAATGGCTTCCCATGGACTTTCTTACGAGGCAATAAAACTAGTTAAACCATACCGTAAATCCACCACATATAGTGGAGTTGGAAAACTTCTCAGAAGTACTAATCCTTACTTCAAGAGATCAGTGAATTTCTCTAAATATGCACAAAATTTAGTGACACAGAAGATAGAAGAACAGCTTTTAGCATATAATGTCAAGAAAAGAAATATTGTCAGTTTCATTGGAGGGGTAAGAGAAGGAGTTAATGTGCAAATAACCTGGTATTGGCAAAAGCCTCTACAAGAATTTTCTCTAGAAAAACCCTTGGAAGAGATTTATCAGGGACGATTACAAAGAATTTACACACTTGTTTCTGCTCCTGAAGATTCTATTAGTCTGGATGACAGAGAAAAATGGAGAAAATTAGAAGTAAGAATGTCTATGGCTTCAAAGTCCAATGATACAAAAAATATTATCTCGCTCTATAATGAAATGAAAAACATGTATCCAAATAGCATTGAAATTCTGTCCGAATATGCTAAGTTTTGTAAGGAAGAAAAACTGAATTCTGAAGCTATTGGAGCTTACAAACAGCTTCTAGGATTCTTGCCATTTGATGAAATAGCTTTAGCAAGTATTGGTGAACTTTACTTTCTTGAAGGAAACATAGATCAAAGTATATTCTTCCTGAGAAGAGCTGAGTTTGAAACACCATCAGAAGTTGAAGTACTATCAAAATTAGGTGATATCTATGCGCAAAGAAATGAACTAGAACATGCTTATTTCTACTATCTAAGGTATACTGAGCTAATGGGACCTTTTGAAGGGCACCAACAATTTACAGATGATTGGAACAGAAAAATATCTACAGGTACTATAGGATCCTTCATTCAAAGCAATCCTGTGTCTCAAGCCCGATTTGATTGTTTAAGAATCAAAAGAACGGAAATTCAAAGAGAGATAGAAAGTTATTATTACAAAGCTAATGATTTGAAAGCGAAAGGAGTACAACCTATAAGACCTGAATGAAAATCGTCAATGTAAACAAAGTTTCTATTAATCTTGAAAGAGAAAAGTAAAAATACAGAATAGAAGATGGAAAAATAATTTCAGCCATATTCTGATTTTTTATCTAACCGCGAGAAGAAATCTTCAGCTGATTCATCTTCTACAATTTCAGTTTCAGTAGGTTCAGGAAATGTTGTCTCAGTATAATTATGTGTTTTTGTTTCCACGTATGTTTGGGTAGGAGGTTCCTTAGGAGGAGCTATTGGAGCACTTGTTTTACGATCAGAAGTTTGGGTAGGAGTGTCTTTGAGTATCTTTACTAATAGCCAGATTCCTGCAGGAAGTAAAGTTAATGCCCCACCACCTACAAGCATTACACGTGCACTCCCATGAGCACCATCATAAGCTTGAGCTAGCCCAGCAATGATTTCAACAAGTCCAACAAGAGAGAAGAAACCAAGTTTTAATGTATCGAGATATTCTTCCCCAGTTTTACGTTTCTTCCTTTCTTGGTAGAACAAAAAAAGGACAGCGAATGCAGTCAAAGCTAGCCCACCACCAACTTTACCAAGACTCTCTCCTACAGAAATTTCTCCAAATATTAAATCTCCAATACCCCACGCAAAAATTATAGGTCCACTAAAAAAAATCGCTAGAAGATAAAATCTGACCATCCCTTCCAATATACATCGAGCACAAGTCTCTGTTCCTTCTGTTCTAGGAATAATTATTACCATTGTGAATCGAAAGGGGGTATAATTGATATTATAAAAATATTTTGCAGAGAAAAATCAATGAGAAAATATCTTACCACAAAAAAATTAATTTTACGTTGTAAGATTTTCCTCAGTTGGTTACTCGGGTCTTAAAAAGCTCAGATTTCAAATAATAGATTCTTTTCTAAGAAAGTGTTTCCCTAGATTAAAATGCTAAGAAGAATCACACTTATAAGTGTCTAAATCTTATAATTAAGTTGAATGAAGAGAATTAGATTAACATTGTTAGTACTAAGTATTATTTTTTTAAATATAGCGTTTTCTTCATTTGATGGTCACTATTTGGCAAAGGAAGATCAAAGCATCAATGAATTAGAGACTCCCATCTTTAACAATTCAGAACTGAGATGGTTATTTCTTTATGGGGGCATTAGTTCTTTCAGTATCCTATGCTTCAATTCTTCCAAAACACTTGTAAAGGGGAATATATGCACTAATTATCTTTCTTCACCATTCCCAGCTAAATTGAAAAATCAATGTCTAAGCAACTACTCGAATTTAACATCTCATCCACCAATTAACATCCAATCTGATGAAGATTTCACTTCTCTTGGATTAAACAATTCAGGCAATATTGATGACCCGTTTATCATTGAGAATCTATACATTAATGTAACTAGTGAGAACGAAATAGGAATAAACGTTAAGAATACATTAAAATTTTTTGTAATTAGAAATTGTTTGATAGAATCTTACAATAGTTCAATAATAATTAACAACATAGCAGATAATTCTGCTTACATTTTTAATAACACTTTAATTCATAAATCAAACCTTAACCCTTCAGCAGGAATCCATTATAATGCTTCTGATGGTTCTATTATTGAAAAAAACGCCTGCAAGAATTTTCAATATGGTATAAAAGCTGAAATTGCTATTGACACTGTTATTAAAGAAAACAAATGTTTGGGTTCTAAATATGGAATTTTTACTAATTATTGTTGCAATTTATCAATAATTAACAATCAATGTAGTAGAGGAATCTCTTTTTCTACAAGTAATCCAGCAGGAATACTATTATCAGAATCTCCAGAGAGTATAATTGAGCAAAACACTTGCAGTTACAACAAAATGGGGATTTCAATCTATAATTCAAATCACACAATCATAAGGAAAAATAATTGTTTCCATAATACATTCTATAGCTGCTGTTCAAGTATTTTTTATCAAGATGCAGGGATAAGCATTTGTGTCTCACATAATTGTTCGATTGAGGAAAATAACTCTTATTCAAACTTCAAGGGTATTGGAATAATGGGAACCTCAAATTCCAACATTAGTAAGAACCTAGTTAGAGATAACTCAGATGGAATTGCTGCTTTAAGCATTGCAAATTCTAAGATTTATAACAATACTATTGAGAATAATGTTATGGGAATAGATATATCAAGTTGGTCCCATATGCTAACAGAGTTTAATGTAATCGAACATAATGTCATTAAAAATGGAGGATATGGGTTATTTTTATGGGGATGTTATAATAGTCAGATAAAATCAAATGAGATTTCGAATAACAAAGGTTACGGAGCTTATCTGAATATTAATAATGAAGATAACGAAATTTATCACAACTATTTCACTAATAATAGCTATAAAAGAGAAGAAGAGTCAAAACAAGCTTGTGATAAAGGAGAAAGAAATTTCTGGTACAATAAGGAGATTAAGGAAGGAAATTATTGGGATGACCTTGAGGAGCTTGTATATAGAATAGATGGATCTGCAAATTCAGTTGATTTATACCCATTAAATAGTCCTCTTAGAGAAATAACCACAGAACCTTTTCTTCTGACAGTAAGCTGTTTAATTTGCCTTTGCACATTAATTACAAGAAAAAAAAGAAAGAAGACTGATGAACTAACTAATCCATGATGAAGTCAAAATTACATTACTAGAAAAAAGTCTACAAGATTTAAATAATTGAATTCAAACTAAACATATAAGATGACAGAATCAAAGGATAAGATGAAAATCAAGAAATTTCTTCTAGCTGCGGGAATCCTTTTTATTCTATATCCTGTTTTGGAAGTAGTGTTTGGATTTACATCTTATCTGTGGAGTGGAGAATTCTATTTAATCATATATCTTCCAACAAAATTTTGTTTTATATTAGGGTTAATCTTCACTTTGCTGATCATCAACATTCTGAGAAAAAATGAGAGTATAAATTCTAATCTTTATATAACCACTTTTGTATCCCTATCTGTTCTGACTGCATTCTTTACCATTCAGTTTATAATTTTAGCACCATTAGGAATACTATCACATAGTTACTTCCTGTTTCTTGCACCTATGACCACAGGAGGGCAGGTATATTTTACCTACCCATATGGAATAGAAACGTTCATCCCTATGATTTTCATAGAAGGGATAGCTTTTACAGGAATATATCTAATTGCAAATGAACTTGATAAGAAAAAGAGTAACAGAATCATACTATTTCAAGGATGGAATAAAACAATTTTCTTCACATTATTTGTAATCCTATCGTATTCAATCCCATTGGAAATTAATGGAAGCTCATTACCACGTCACATAATTCATATCGTTTCAAATTCAGTATATCTGTTAGTAAGCTTATTAGCAACAATAATTCTTGGGGTTTTTATTATAATCAAAACAAAGGGAATAGAAATTAAAGCTGCAAAATAGTAGATTTATTCTTTTCAGCGTAGATAATATTTCCAACTATAAAGCAATAGGTAGAAAATTCTCCCGCTTGTAAATCAATTTGCTGCTTAATTGTGGCAGCTTTAAAAAGATTATCCGAGTTTAAAAATCCTTTAACAAATTAACAGTTTAAAAAAACATATATTTATTAACTTGGATAAGCTAGCATCTTATTGCACTTAAATTTCAATCGAGGTAATAAATATGTTAAACTCAGATATTAATAAGAAATCGATGTCCCCTGTTCTTATTGTAAATGGACTGCTATTAGCTATAGCTGGAGGAATCACTCTACATCTAGCTATAATTAATACTCTTTCATCAGGTTACATGAGTTTTGGGGAGGCATTAACTGGGACAATTTGTTCTTACGCTGGTATTGCTTTTCTTATTGTTCCAATTGCTATAATTGGAAGTCTTTACACAAAAAATAAAAAAACAACTAACACAGCAATCGTTTTACTGCTCATTTTTATTGGAGTTGATCTATTTGTAAGTCTCACTCCCAGTATAGCATCTTGGGGAGGTGGGTGGGGAGGATTAGCAGTCCTTGCTTTTTACGGTATATTTAGAGGAATAACATTTCAAACAGCAAATAGAGGGTTAAAAGTACCAGCAAGAGGATATGGAAATGGTTTTCTGACTCTTTATGGTTGGTCTTATATGACAACATTTGTTGTATCATTTGTTTTAACTATGATAGCAGTGAGTACTTGGAATCCGGCTTTATTGCTAGCTGCTTACTATACCTTAATAGCTCAGATATACATAGATGGAATATGTCTTGGTGCTGTAGGACTGAAATTCTTGGTAGATGCATCTAACAAGCCTGAGATAAGCAGGAAAATAACTCCAATTGGAACTGGTGTACCAGTTAGTGATGGAAGATATCAACCAATAAGAACAGAAGAAATAGCTACAAAAGTAGAAACTACAGAATCAGTTGCTAAATACTGTACATATTGTGGGGCTAAGATTTTCGATGTAGGGAAATTCTGTGAAAATTGTGGACAATCACTAACCTAATTTTTTTTATTTTCATATTTTGAATTTAATATTGTATTTATAGAGTTTAGTCTATCAGTACCACTAGTTTTAGGTATATACTTGATAATTAAGTGTAGGGAAACAAAGAAAGAGTAAGGCTGGAATTGACTATCTATTCTCCGAGTTTAACATTTTTCAAACAAATCTTATTTGAAAATCATTAAATTTTGACTAATTTCTTAAGGAAGATTTTCAAAATTACAACAGATTTTAACTAGAGGGTCTTCAAATGAGTAAACCAACATTCATAGGTAGAATAAATCCAAGAGTGTTTTTCTTAATCAATGGCTTGCTTTTTGCTACAATGTCAATTCTAGCTTGGTTTTCGTCAACTGTGATTTATTATTGGCTTCCCGTACTCCCAATTGTTGGAGATGCTCTGGCTTTAAGCTCATTTATAGTCTATAATATTGCAATTGTTTCCCTATTCATAACCATCTACATTTTACATCCTGAACCCATGGAGTTGAAGAGATACAAAATGCCTATAATCTCAGTGGGGATATTCTTTGCGATTTTGTTGGCACTAAATAACGTTGTAATGTTTGTAGATTTTTCAGAGAGTGTTGTTCTAGTTTACTTGATTGTACTACTTGCTTTCTCAGCTGTACAAGTGCTCATTTTCTTGTGGATTATATGGATATTGAAATCAAGGGCAACAGGATATCTCAACGGTGTTTTACTTTTGTATGGCTCGTTTCATCTACTGAACAGTATGGTGTTTTATGTGCTTTATCCTATATCTCAAAACCCTTCAGTTCAATTAACTGATCCCAACAGAGCTATAAGATACTACTTCGCTTCAATGGATCTTCTAATGGTTCAAGGGTATATTGAGTTTGGAAGTTATGCAATTATAGCATTACTATTTTTCATTGATACAATACGAAAACCAATGATGAGTGAAATAAGTGTAGAAAGAGTAACTAAGAAAGGAAAAACATATATTGAAAAGAAGAAAAGTACCATTGAAACAACAAGCTCAGGTTATATGGAATACATAGATAAAGCTCATACATCAGAGGAAAAGGATATAGTTTATTGTAAAAAATTGTGGAGCAATAAACACAGATGTAGATGAGCAATGTTTCAGCTGTAAAACGAGTCTAAAATAATAGAGGATGTGCTTAATTGGAACTAGAAGCAAGTAAGAACGAACAACTTACAATAAATAGATTAAGATTTCTAGAAACAACCTCAATTCAATATAGTTACATAATTATGTTTGTAATCGGAGGATTAGTTCTGATATCTGGAATTATCTTATCTCAGTTGGATCTAAGTGGTGAAGCTGCTGGTAAAATTTTTTATCCTATAACAAGCATTGAACGTTTCTTAATCAAAATAATGTACTTCGGAGTTATCTTTTTCTTATCTCTAAATTTCGTTAAAGTTAGCAAATGGTCGGAATGGGAAGAACCAGTTCCTATAGCCAGAAATATAACTAAAATTTCAGCAGTGTTCTCTTCTACCTGTCTGTTCATAATGAATATAGTCTACTACATTTACTATGATATCTTTAATTTCGAATATATGATAAGTATTGGAGGGGATTATGATGCATGGAGGAGGGGTCACATGATAGCAGGTGCCTTAGGTTTAGTCATATTGGTTTTCTTATGCTTGCTTATAGTTTCACTATTTGCAGGAATAATTGTAGAATTAATCCATAATAGAAATGTAAGAAGAATAGATTATAGACCAGCAATATTAGCAATAGCAATAGTAATTGTATATACATTCATGTTTTATGGAGGTAGAATTTCAGGTCGGCTTACTTATACTTGGGGTTGGAATGTTGGTTTATTTGTCTCCAGATTAGTACACGCAACACTTTTTTTCATAAATGGAACGATTTTTCTCCTTCTGGATATGAAGCAAAAGAAGAAATAAGTGTTGTAAGGCAGGAGTTGATTTTTAAAATTTTTCCTCGAGTTTATAAATCAATTTGCAAATTAACTTGTTGGTGAAAGACACATGGCTTCGTCTACATCCACGAAACAAGTAATAATAAGTAAAAACGACCAAAAAGATTTTTTGACAGAATGTGTTGATATTGCAATAGGAGAAGAAACAGGATCTCCTTATATGATAGGACTAGCAGCTGAGAAAGGGATAAAGAAAGGGGATATAAACAGCTGGGAAGAATTAGCAGAACAATTTGGAGCAACAGATCCAAATATATTTAGAGATAAATCAGTAATGTTTACAACAACAAAATGGGCACATGAATACTACGCAAAGCACCCAGGAACAGAAATGCAGGTAGCTGAAACAGGAGGAACTACAGGGGCTCCTAAAAAAAACATACTTTTTGCAAATACCCTTAGAAACGACTTTGACAACATGGATTATTTTAGTCTTGATACAGATACTTTCAATGTCTTAGCTAAAGTCTGTGAAGGTCAGTTCGAAGATTTTGGTATTCCTAGAGATTTAACCTACCTTGCAACTGTCCCTACAGGTCCCCACACTATTGGTAAGTGGACTCTGAAGAGCTTTGAACGCGATTTCGCTAAATCCGTCTTTATGATAGACATGGACCCACGGTTTGTGAAAGTTGCAATGATGACAGACCCCAAGATTGGTGGGATGTATATGCAACATTTGCAAGACCAAGTTGGACGTCTAGTCAAACAAGAATTTCCATTTATAACTGGTATGTTCACAACTGGTGTGCTCATCGAAAAGATGTTCCCACTGATCCAAAGTCTAAAAGAAAAAGGAAACCTTCAAGCTATCGTACATGGCGGAACACCCCTTTCTAATGAGACTCTAAAAATTCTCAGAGAAGATATGGGCTTGAAAGTTTGTGGGTTCTATGGCCAGTCACTTTTCGGTACTGCCTTCGAATCTCCGGATCATGAAGGGTATCACATCGACTACTATCCCCATCCTCGTATGAACATGTTTGTTATTGATAATCCTACTAAC
>DAOVRE010000070.1 GCA_030628305.1 Candidatus Heimdallarchaeota archaeon
AGGACTAGAGTATTCCTTGATGAGTAATCCATCTCCAACTTTTATTTTAACATCATCTTCAGGGAAGAAGAAGTATTGCCCACGTTTTCTAAGAGCTAGTATTTGGAAGAAGTCATCCATATATTCTGCTTCTTTTACAGTTTTACCTACATATTCTGAATCTTTTGCTACGTGGATGTAATCTACTGATTCTGAAGAATCATCTACAACTTCTTCGAGTAAAGTGTAAGGTTTATGTCTTGCTGTTACACCAAATGCAATTTTGATTGCTGCATCTGCTATCTCTTCAAAACTATCTGCCATTCTAAGATAAGCCATCAAGGTCTTTTGACTCATCAAATCTTGTTTGAATAGCCTTAGTACTTCCTCGATTAATTCAAACTGCAATTTATCGATTTTGTCTTCATTTACTCTTATGAGATTCTGAACATCGGGTAAATCCTCAAGAGCATAAAGATAAGCAAAATCAACTATTAATTCAGCTGTTTCCTTCATTGTAACAAGAAGATCTTGGTGATATTTCAGCTTGGAATCAGGTTTAACATCACCTTGTTCTATGATATGTGATCTTGCCTCTTCGACAGTTTTAATTTCTCCTTTTGCTAAAGCTATAAACTCGTTTACACTATATAATGGACCTCTGAAAATCAATAAATCCCCACATTCCATTACTGCGTCATATTTTGTTATTACGCCTATTTCAGGACGAATGATTCCAATTACGTCTATTCCAATCAAATCATGCAAATCTGCTGAAACTTCCGATTTTCCACATAGAATTGACGATGAGTCAATTTCTATTAAATCCACTAATTGATCCATATGTTGTTGGACAAGTTTAATCTCATCCTCAATTTGATAATCCATGAAAACTAAAGAAGCCATATCCGCAGCTGAATCTGAGATGATATTATTTGCTTCCCCTATAATATAGTATATCCTCAGCTGTTCTGCTTGATTCAAGCTCTTGATTGAAACTGAAAGTCTGTCTAGAAGTTTTTTATAGAGAGAATCTATTTTTTCTTCTATCACTAAAACTTGTTCTGCTACTAATTTATCTGAATATAGTAAAGATGCAAAAGCAAGGTCAACGCATATCTCAGAGAGCGTTTTCATTTCTATTAGAATATCTTTCACACTAGTTGGTTCTTTCTCTTTCATCGATGATCGAACACTCTTTCAATAGCTTTTAGGATTAGAACATTATCAACTTTTCGCTTTTTAGCCAAAACTGAAATATTATTAATAACTGAATTCTTCAAGGGTGTATGGCTGGAGAAAACAGTTTTGTACCAGAAAATCAGCAGGTACAAGATAAGAAGAAGTTTCCCAGATTAAATTTTTCTAGAAATGAGATTCTCATTCTATTCAGTTTCTTCTGATGTTCTTATTCAAAAAAAACCAAGAAAAAGAGAGAGCTTTGGTAATGGATAAAGATTAAATATGCCTAAATACTGTTTTTTCAATGAATAAATGGTCACTTTCTGGCCACTTCTTGCCAGCAGCTTAAAATCTTGTGACCGGACAAAGTAATCTTAGTTAATAATGAGGTGTCGAAAAAAATGAACTTTGATATAGAAATCGATAAGAAAGATAAAAAGAAGAAGAAAATTAAAACTGATGGAGACGATCCAGAAGAAATAAGAGAGATACTGCAAGTTGTATCAACTGAGGTTCCTGCTCTAGTGAAGAATATATTCACAGCTTTATATGACCCAGATATCGCAGAAAACTTTGGAAAGGGAGTTGGTGCTCTTTACAAACAGTTGAAGGAACAAGGCTTACCTGAAGATATGATTAAAGAAATCGTTATGAATTTCTCAGAATCATTTAATATTGTAGGAAAAGCCTTAGATTCAGATATGATCAAACAAGCTGTTGCCAAAGATAGAGAAGACTAAGTGGTGGAAAAATGGCAACTAAAGGATGGGCGATTTTTATGTCGTCTTTGTACATTCTTTACATGGTTACTATTCTTCCTTGGTATTTCGTCTTTATATTTTCTACCAATGCAACAAAACGAGAGATAAATAAAAGAAAAGTGAATAAAGAATTAAAGAACTGTGGTGTTCCTAGAGATATTCGGAGAGTAGCTAGAAGATCTTACAAAAATTCTGTAAAAATACTTAGCATTCGAAGAGGCATGAAGCTGTTTCGATTATCACGAGGAAGAAAAAATCCTACTTAAATAGAAAAAGAAGAAGTTACAATAGCTATCCCAAACTAGGTGAAACAATTGTCGACTGAAGATAAATATTTAGAAAATAGAATGGCAGAATTGGAGGAAAAGATCAATTATGTTATTCTTCAGATTAATAATCTTCAGCATAAGGTTTCAGATAGCAATCCTGAACTTAAACAGATGATGGGTCTTCTAAAAATACTTACTACTTCTTTACAAGTCACAAAAGCTCCCTTTGCTGTGTTATCACAAGCATTGAGCATGAAAGAGCAATTAGTGGAAAGATTTCCTCACTTGAAATATGATGATATTTCAAAATCTATCTTAGCTTCATTAGAAAGGAAAGAAAGATTGAATATTTCTCAATTAACAGAACAGGTCCGCAAAGAAAGAGGGTCAGCTTCTAGGAGAATTGTGAGAGAAAGAGTTGACAAGATGATTGAGGATGGAATAATTCAAGAAATTGATTCGGGGTATGGGAGACAAATAGAAATTATCCCACTAGAAGAAGATGAAGAATAATTTTAGAAAAAAAAAGAAGAGATGATTATTTCTTTTTGGATTGTTTTGATAACAATAAAGCTACTGCTGCAACTAATGGTAGAGTAATGAAAGTTACCCAAGATATAGGAACCGAATCTGCTTCACCAGAATCATCTGTTCCTAAAGAAGGATCGTAATGCAATTCATCAAACTGTTCAAAGCTTAGAAATAATTGCATGGAACCATCACCTGTGGCAGAAATAGATGCATTAACAGAACCATAACTAAGTTGCTCTTCTTTCATTATTTCAGATTGGTTTGCATACCCAAAGAAAGCTCCATTCTCATCATTTTCTATACTAAATCTTTGCTTTATTTGATCAGTTGCTGGAGTGACTTTTTCTTCTTCATTGGTTGTATTTATTGTAGTATCTACAGTTTGATTTTTTTGGTTTTTAATTTCATATCCTTCACCAGGAGTTATATCAAATCTTAGAGCTAAAAGTGTGTCATTATTAGCCCATTCCCAACCACTAATGAACAAATCAAACTTAAATTCTGCTCCACCAAGAATTTCATATCCGTCAATAATTTGATCCTCAAGATAAAGATGCATTGCTATGTTTACTTTCAAATCAGGGCTAATCATCCCTACAATTTCATCTGATGTGAAGTTAAAGTGTATTGCTTGGATTGCTCCATCAACTTCGTCAGTAACGAAACCACTGAATAACCATTGTATACTAGTCAATGATACCATAGGTGTTCCTTCGATTGTTTCATTGTATTGAAACGCACCATCTTCATTCAAATCTTCGTATTCTAGAAGCTGTTTAAACATAACATTATATTCCAATCCTGATTCTGTTTTGAAGTGTAATGTTGGAACATTTCCAGGTGCATTTACACTTACAGTGATATTTGCAGTTGTAATTGTTGCTATTCCATTTGTATATTCATACTCAATGCCAATGTCTGGTGCTGCATTAACGCCCATACTAATTAACATAAGAGTTATAATACTTAATCCGATAATTGCGGTTTTTCTATTCAAATTTTTTCACCAATATACAACAATATTCTGTTTTTTAATAGCTGTTTATTTACTTCTATGAATTTATTACTTTAATTTTCTAAAGTATTGTTCTAAAGTTAAAAATATATATTAGAGGCAGCTTGTATGTTTCTAATGAGTTCTACTGATATGGATACTGGAAGTAATAAATATTTGAAGATACTTTCAAACCCAATCAGGCAAAAAATACTGAAACTAGTATCAGAACAAGGTTCTATTTCGTTTACACATATAAAAGAAGAATTGAGTTTAACTGATGGTAGCTTGTTTTATCATCTGAAAAGCCTCAACGAACTTCTAGAAAAAGACAGTCAAAATTTCTATAAATTGAGTGATCAAGGTAAAATAGTTATTGATCAATTAATTCATAAAGTTGCAGTTCCGGAAATTGTTGAAGAAAAGAAAGGGTGGTTCATCGACAAGATCACTTTTCCTGATTTATTCTATTTCTTCTTTGGTGATCCATTAAGAAGCCTGATAGAATTAAATGCTCTTCTCCTAATAACAGCATGGTTATTTGGTGTATCTAACAGCTATTTTAGTTCAGTAGAATCCATTCTTTCAGGTGGAGCAATAATAAATGGGATAGTCTCATTTGTTCACTGGTATCTCTACTTATTCATCATTTTCATTTCACTCAAAATAATGAAAGTAGAGTACAAATTCAAAGAACTGTGGATAGGTGTATTCGTTGGTATAATCCCATACTTTGCATATTTGATTCCCACAGGCATTTTACATTACACTAATACTCCTACAGATAACTGGATTGGCATAATCCTAAGTATTGTATTTATCATCTGCAAGATTTACTCAACACTGTTTGTAATTCAAGGAATCAACATGTCTACAAAAAGCAAAAAATATCAATCTGTAATATTAGCCCTCATTCTGATATTAATAGATTACATCTATCTAATGATGACTTTATAGCACTTCAGAATGAACTTTAGAAAGTTAAATAAGAAGAATAAAAACAGCCCAAGAACAATATAAAACATAAGAGGTCGTAAATTCGATGCACAAAAGGAATCAACTTACCATAATCCTATCAACAATTATTATTTCAAGTGCAATAATAGCAGGTTTAATCACAATTAAAGATTCAGACACTATAATATCAGATTTTCAGAATTTCGTAGATAATCCATTTACTTGGGAACCTCCAACTATACCAGATCAAGGGAATCTTCATTTATATATCACAAGCGACATGTATGAGAATGAATCAGCTGTTTTACCACTAGATGGGATAAAACTTGTTCCTCCTTCGTATGAAATTTATCATATATATCTAATAATTGATAAAATATTGATTAAGCAAAAAGGCACTGATACTTTGATTGATTTAGTAGATGAGCCCATAACAATTGATTTGAAAGCTCTAAACAATTCTATTGATTTATTCGATGCCTTTGTTATACCTGAGGGTCAATACTCAGCTTTACATTTCTATTATGAAAAAAATATCATTGCAGATACAAATATAGGAAACAAAACCTTTAGTGCCGTAGGTAGTGATTTCTTCACTATACCTTTCTTCCCTAATAAAAATAACAATACACCAACAGATTTACAAATCAATAAAAATGAAGAAACAGAACTTCTTTTGACTTTGCAAATGCAAATTACATGGCAACAACAAATTATGTTTCCACATTTCTTTGGTTACCTTGATTTCACGATTCCAGTCTAATGGAGAAATGTTACCAACATTCTTTCATTACTCTTAGGAAATTTCTATGGGTTATTTTTTCCAATTCTTGTTTATTGTAACCATTCTCTTCTAGATGTGTTATAAATTCTGGATAGTAACTAACATCCTTCACAACTTCTGGTACTGAAGCACCATCATAATCAGATCCTAAGCTTACATTGTTAATACCTACAAGTTCAACTATTTTATCAATATGATTTTTTATTGTATCCAAATCAATATCCTTGTTTTTTAGTTTGGTTGATAAAAAGAGGTCGCAAAAGTTGATTCCTATTGTTCCATTTGCCTCTCCTATTGCTAAAATCTGGTCATCTTTTAAGTTACGTTCATGATTACTTACTGAAAAAGAATTACTATGTGAAGCTATGAATGGTTTCTTAGCAACTTCAACCACATCCCAAAAGGATCTCTCATTAAGATGACTTACATCAACTATGATACCTAACCTTTCCATCTCTATAACCAATTCTTTACCCAGATAAGTAAGACCTCGTTCTTTCTCCCCAGTAGCAACTCCTGTGGCAAATTTGTTTAAATTAGACCAGCTTAATCCCATACTTCTTAAGCCTAGTCGATGATATAATCTCAATTTATAGAGATCTTCATCAATTCCCCCAGAGCCTTCAAAATGTAAAATAGCTCCCACTTTTTCTTCATTTTTACATCTAGCTATGTCTTCAACTTTTTTTATGTGCAGAAGAGAATTAATAGGGTTTTCTACTAAACTAAACCATGCATCTACACCTCTTGCAATATCGTAATCACTCCATGCAGGAAATATCGCAAAAAAAGCTGCTATTACTCCTCCTTTTCTAAGTCTAGGAAGGTCAACATGACCATGAGGTGATTCAATATGAAATTCCCGTTGTTGTCTGAACAAGGCATATAATACATCAGTATGTCCGTCGATTATCATCAATGACAAATAGAAAAGATTGTTTTAAGTATTACTCTAAAAATACATACAAAACAGTGTCAAATAGCAGTTCTACAACATATAGATTAACGAAATAGTTATTTTATTCTTTTATTTTTACTATTTTTTTCAAAACTTTTTCTGCTGCATTCTTTCTAGCACTTTTACGGTTCCTTCCTTTACCAATTGTAGAAAATTCAGTCCCGTTAATTACTACTTTACAACGAATAAAATAGAGAGGGTCATGTTCTTTACCTTTCTTCTTATCAAGCGAATAAACAGGCAAATCCAGTCCTCTTTTTTGGAAATACTCTTGTAGCTGATTAATTGGATTCTGCTCACATACTGTTTGTTTTAAAATCTTCTTCTTACCTTTTTCAGTAGATATTTCTTTCTTGAAATGTTCTAGTCTTTGTTTAAACAAAAAGTAATAGAATTCTTTTGTTTTTTCAATATTGGTTGATTGATAAACTGCGCCAAATATGGCTTCTAAACAGTCTTCGATGTCAGTTTTTGTCACTTTATATTTTGGAGAAGTAATAAGGTGTTTCTTTAATCCAAGATCATTCCCGATATCAGCAAGGGTGTTTGTTTGTACAAGTAGTGATCTTAACATGGAAAGAATTCCGACTTCTTCATTGATATTTTCATACAACCATTCTGCAGTTAAAAGACTTAGAACTGCATCTCCCAGATATTCTAGACGTTCAAAATTTTCTATATCGGAATGTTCATTAGTTTGATTTGGGTGTGTGAAAGCTATATCCAAATATTCTTTCTTAACTTCCCAATCTTCTAGAAGTGATTTTTCAAAGCTTGCCATACAATTATCACTACAGCTTGAAAATTAGTTCAAAGTAGGGTTTTTAAATACATTTGTCTGTAGATTCTTAAGATGGACTTTGATAATCCGATTACCTTACTCAATTGGTACCTTGGTACTTGGCAAGGAACAATAACTGAAAATGAAATTGAATGTGAATCAAGGATAACATGGAAGACCTATGGTATTGATATGCATATTCTAGAAATATATAAAACACTTGGAAAAACAGAAAAACTTCTTGAGAATTTATACCTTTTCTTTGACAAAACTAAAGAGCAAATCAAGTGTATCATATTCAATACCGATGGATATGTAGAATCTAGTAACGTTGAGTTATTAGATGTAGATTCTAGAATGATGCTCAATATAGTTTTTGATCAAGGGTACAATTTGCCTCCCAACATGAAAATAGTTCGTGAAATAACTCAAGGTAATGATAACAACAGCTTAACATTTGTACTCAAGATGGGTGAAAAACAGAAAGTTTTTAGCAAAGCGAAATATCGCAAAAAACGCTAATTTTTCCATGTTTTAAGCATTCTTTCATAGATA
>DAOVRE010000214.1 GCA_030628305.1 Candidatus Heimdallarchaeota archaeon
AGATAAACAACTACCTACTCTCTGCTACTTCGCTCAATTGTATTTGCATAACTATAAAATAGAGATAAGAAATCTCACAATATAAAGGTGTAAACTTGGAGAAAGAGAATAAAACTTCTGAAAACAACGAGAAGCTCGTTCTGGTTTCTGATACTGATAAACGAACTGAAGGCGATTTTCGTAAGAGATTTCAACAAGTTTACTCTTCAATTGAACCTATCATCAAAAATCGTATTCTCCGATACACTGTGTCCTTTATCCTTATTGCAATTGTTGTATATTTCTATATTATCTTTGAAGGAAATAGAGTAGAAGAAATTGTCAGAGTGTTTTTCTTTGATATGGCTTCCTATTTATTAGTTCCAATAGCTTTAGTATTAGCGTTTATTGCTATTCTTTATGTCTCTTGGAATGATAAAATTTTCAGAAGGTTTCGCTCTCCTGGACTCTATATGATTTTATTAACAGGAATATTCTACATTCTGATTTTTTCAGGAGTTGATGAGTACCTTTTTCAGAATGCTATAGCTAAATGGTTAACACAGGCAACAGCGGTGATTATTGTTGCTCTTGTAAAACTGTTTGGCATGAATATTGTTAGCACAACTTGGAGTGCTGAAGATGTAATAACCATTGTACAATTCGAGGGGCCAAATGGACTTTCTTCTATTGGTATTGATGCAAGGTGTAGTGGAATACATTCACTCACAATTTTTGTTACAATATTTTTGCTTATGTTATTCGAAGCTAGAAAACGATTGAGATGGAGCAAATATAAAACTACTTCTGACTTAAAAGCTTCAATACGTGCGAATGGCATAAAGGGCATTTTGGATAAACAAGGCTCAAAAACCCTTCTAATTTTCATAGGTACCTTTTCGCTCAACTTCCTGCGCGTGATTAGTATACTTCTTGTTGGGATGATTGGAACATATTTTGTAAATATCTTACGTGTGACAATTATTTTTGTTATTAATTATTATAATGGATGGGATGTGGCTGGACCTATCCATAACTATCTTGGATATGTTTTCTTGATGATTTGGGTTCCAATTTTTTGGTTGTTTATCCTTCCTATCTTCGAAAAGAAGAAAAAATCAAAAACATCTGATAATTCCATAAATGAACCTTCAGATTCCAACTCTGATTTAATAGGTGACACTGTTACTGTTTCTAATATATCACATGAACTTGTTGAATCAAATAAAAGCAAAGAATAATTTTATTCTTCAAATAATTTTTTCATAGACTGATTGAGTTAGCTTCGCTGTATTCTCCCACGTGTAGGTTTCTGCAACATTTCTGGAAATAATTCTTTTCTTCTCAAGTTTCTCTCTATCTTCGTATAATTCTACTATTTTTGCAGCAAAATCACCAATAGATCTTGACGTAACAATAATACTATCTTTGTGATCAAAAGTAATTGCTCCTTCTGAAGCAAGAATGGGTGTTTGACAAGACAATGCTTCAAGAATAGTAAGACTCATCCCTTCGTGGCTTGAAGGTAGTAAAAATAAATCCAATGAGCTAAAAAATGAATTTTTTCTTTCAAGATCTGAGATGTAACCTAAATTTATCACATTGTTTTGCAGTTGATATTTGTTCATTTGCTTCATCATCTCTTGTTTGGTATTTAGATTATCGCCTGCTAGAAGTAGCTTAATTCCAGGAATCTCTTTTTTGACTAAGTTCAAAATTGGCAACAACATTCTAGCTCCTTTAGAAGCTGTCATCCTTGCTAGAAATCCAAGAACGAACTCATCCTCCTTTTTTTCGTAAACATATTTGCTTACTCTTTTATGTATCTTCGAATTAACACCGTTTGGAACAATAGTTATTTTTTCTTCTTTTAAGGAATAATGTCTTACTAAGTCCTCTTTTATTGTGTCACTGACTGCTATAAGGTGCTTGGCTCTGTGAAGCAGCTTTTTCTCTATTTTTTTTAACCAAGGAAAGAAATATTGAACTCGCTTTTCCACCCAACTTAAAGATCGATTGGGTTCCGCCTTAGCTCCCTCCTTTTCTCTATTGAATGTTGTATGGACTGTTTCAATAACAGGAAGCGTATTTCTAATGCCTAAGGAAGAAAGTAGGTTCATATTTCCATGAACTAAAGTGGGATTGATTTTATTTACTTCATATCTAGAATTCTTCCAAAACTTACGCGAATAGAAAAATTTGGAATTAGTGGTTTTGGTCAGAATCAAATTAGAAACCCCTTCATAAACTTCGGATTTCAACTTATCTCTATTTGCTGCAATAATATAGGTTTTCCATTTACCCATCTGTTCTAAGCCATTTGCCAAGTTTAAGCAATATATCCAAGTTGCTCCCTTCTTGTATTCTTGAGTGAGGTAGCAAACTTTTTTTTCATCCATTTTTTTCACCTAATCTAGTAAAGTTTGAATGTTAATTATTCGTAGTTTTGAGCATTTTTGATGGAATTTTGAATGGGTAGTGGCATTGAAGTCATATTTATTGACGTAAGAAAGAATTTTGTTCATTGTTTTTTCTAGTCTTAATGGTTCGTATACGGCATGAACATAAAAACAAACATATTCTGCTCCATTTTCAACATGATTGTCGAATCTTTTTTTGTATTCTGAAACTATCTGATCTGTAGATTTACCTTTTGCTATATGATCTTCAATTGTCGATTCAGTTACTGGGAGCTGAGTAAGTTGAGATTTTTTCTCTTCTAATTGAAGTACAAATGGTTCAGGGTATCTGAAATCTGCGGAAAATTTGAATTTTTTATCAACTAAAGCTTGAAAATAGTGCTTGTTTACACTGAAATTAGGTGCCGCATTTGCTATTGGTTTCTTCTGAAAAATACTTGTGTATTCGTTAATAAGGTTTGAAATTATCTCACTGGTATTGTCCTTTGAAAGATTTGGAAATTTCGATGACCAACGCACATGATTGTAACCATGTGGGTGGATTTCAACATTAGAATCTTTGTCTATTTTTTGTAGAAATTTCTTCTCTTTGTCCCCAATATTTTTTGCAGGAAGTATAATCCCTCTCAACAAACTTTTGAGGCTGTTTCTTTTCCATGGTGGGATCTTATTCATTATCTTTTCTTTCTTTTGTATTTTTCTGAATAAATTTCTACCTGTTTCATATTTTCCAAGACTAAGATATATTGAAATGGGAATTTCATGTTTTTTGGAAATTTCGAGAACTTTTGGAATGCCTTTCGTTAATCCTTCAAAAGTGTCGACATCTACTCTAAGGCAGAAACTAGTTTCAGAGTTCATTGTTATAAGCTCACAAATATGTATGTTTTCTTTAAGTAATTAATGTTCTAAAGCATTAAAATATATTTGTTCAATTTCCTTGGCTTTCTTTTTCCAAGAGAAGTTGGCAGTTACTTCATTAAAACCTAATTGTGCAATTCGTTCAGATTTTTCTTTATCTTTCAGTAAACCCAGAATTCCATCTGCTAATTGTGAGGTATCTTTTGATTTAACTAAAATACAATGTTCTCCCTTCTTTGTTATTTCCCTAATGCCTGGAATATCAGATGCAACTACAGGTTTTTTCATGGCCATTGCTTCAAGAACACTTATGCTTGATGCTTCGACGATACTTGGGACTACAATTATATCTGCTCCAGATAAAAATGAAGGAATACTATCGTTAGGCACCATTCCTACAAAATTCACGCTTTTTTCTAATCCTAAGCTCTGTACTTCATGGTATATGTTGTTTTTTTCTGGTCCATCTCCAATAATGTATAACTTTGCTAAAGGATATTTTTCAATGATTTTCTTGAAACTTCTTGCCAAAAATATAACTCCATTTTTCACAACTAACCTCCTTGTTGTCATGATGATGGGACCTTCTTCTGATAGAGTAGGATTTTGTTGGGTCTTGTAATCGAATTTTTGAATATCTACACCATTTAGGACAGTAACAACCTTCTTTGCATTCTTTGGTTTACACCACTTTTTCACAGTCTCTGCAAAATCATAATCTGTATGTATCTGATAATCTGCTTTTCTTGCAAGCAACGGTGCTAATCGTCTCTCCATTCCTTTGTAAAACCATACAGCAAAAGGGGTTCTAGTTAGTTCA
>DAOVRE010000183.1 GCA_030628305.1 Candidatus Heimdallarchaeota archaeon
CTTGAACGATAATTGGGAATATAGAAATGATGAAGTTTTCAGAAAAAATCCTATGGTGTATATTAGAAATGCTTCAACCTATTTCGAAAAAGACCTTGGAATAAAACTAGTTCCTATTGTGGAGCTGATTTGGCAGCCTACAACAACTGAATATCCTGGTGTTTTTGATTATGCTAAGCAATTTGCTGGTGAAACACTGGATTTGGAAGGAGATTGGGAGGTCTTTCACGGGAGATCTTTGAATAATAATGGTTTTGATTTTCTTTCTTGTTTTTCTAATCAGACTAGTGACCATTACGGTTTTGCATTTCTGAATAGCAATATCGCCTTTCATTTTGCACAATCTAGAGAGCTAGAAAATTATCTTGGGTTCAGTTTTAGTATGCCAGATGAATGGGCTGAAAATATTATTCAGCATGAGATAAGTCATGATTTTGGAGCACTGGATAGAGATAGAGCTATCTACGCTCCAAGTGTAATGAGCAAACCATATACTGTTGAACAAGCTTTAGCAGATTTAGCGATAAGCAAACTTTGGTCACAAGTAAATAACTGGCTACTAGATGATATATTGTTAATGTTAGCAAATAGAGAGATGTTTGATTGAGTTTGCTTACGCTTTAATGATAAGGACGAATAGCTTAATTATATCATGTGGGGCGAAATAGTTAGAGACATTCTCGGACCGATGGTATAACTTGCGATGTCCCTTCGTTTGGGACTCAGTGATCCCGTGTTCAAATCACGGTCCGGCCACCATCTTGTATTTTCTCACAAGTTTTTCAAATTAGAAAAACGCGCAATAATTTTTTTAGGTAACAATAAGTTCAATTACAGCATCTGCGGTTGTGAATTTCATTTGTTAAAATTCAAGCGTTATTGAACAACTTCTAAGGAAAAAACATAAGAATTGGTATTTTCAAGAGGATCTATGAAATCTTTTGAATATCCTGAGACAGTTGAAGAGGAATTCTCAGAGAAAATCCATGGAATTGAAGTAAAAGATAATTTTAGATGGTTAGAAGAACTTGACAATGAAAGAGTGAAAAAATGGGTTGAATCTCAGAATAAGTTTACAAATCATCACTTACCAAAGCAACTAGTCGAAAAATACAAAGAGGGATTGAAGGATTTCATCTATTTTGAAACTGAAAGTCCTCAGATAATCAGGGAAAACAAAGCTTTTTACATTAAAAAGGGTAAGGAAGAAGAGCTTTTTCGTGTGATTATGAAAAATTTAGAGACAAATGATGAGAAGATTCTCTTAAATCCAAATGAGTGGAGTGATGACTATACAGACACCATCTTCGATTATTATCCTTCGTTTTCAGGGAATTATGTTGTTTATATTAAAGTTCTTGGAGGAGACGAATGGACTGCTACAAGTTACATTTTAGACGTTAATTCAGGAAAGTTAATTGATGAACAAATCCCCAATACAAGAGTAGGATCTGTCGCTTGGAATCTTGAGGAAGGTTTCTACTACACTCGTTATCCAGATAAGAACGAAGTATCTGAATCTGAGGCTTATAACCAAAGAGATGTTTACTACCATAAACTTGGGACAAGCACAGCTGAAGATGAACTCATTTACAAAAACAAAGATCCTCAAGTTTTTTCTTCTGTCAAATCAACCTTAGATAAGAAAGATTGTTTAATTTTCTTACAGAAAGGATTCTCAAAGATTGATGTATATGTATATAGAACAGAACTGGAGCTTTTAGAAAACATTTGCGAGAACATAAGTGCAAAATTTGACGGGAATATAATTGAAGATTATTTTATCGCTAAAACAGATTACTTAGCACCTAATGGAAGAATCATTAAGATAGATCTCAGAAAACCTAAAGTTGAGAATTGGGAAACCATAATTCCAGAGAAGGATTTCCCTCTAGAATTTCCTCTTTTCTATGGACAGAAGCTTATTGTTGGATATTTAGAGGATTCTTATCACCAATTGTATGTCTATGACTTGGACGGTGTAAAATTAGGAAAAATAGAATTACCTTCAATAGGATCCTTATCATATTTTGATGGTATCTGGGACTCTAATGAGTTTCAATTTTACTTTGCTTCCTTTCTGCAACCTTATACTGTCTTCAAGGCAAATATTGATACCTTCGAAACTGAAATCGTTTTCCAACCGGAACTGGATCTCGATTTAGAGCAATATCTGACAGAATTAAAATGGTTTGATTCCAAAGACGGAACACAAATACCCATGTTTCTTACTATGAAAAAAGATACTAATTGTGATGGAACGAATTTAGTACTGTTGTATGCATATGGTGGTTTTGGTCATTCAAATGTTCCTTACTATAATTCTCGAAACGCCTTTCTTTTGGAACAGGGATTTATCCTAGCTCATCCTTCAATAAGAGGGGGTAACGAGTTCGGTGAAGAATGGCACCGGGGGGGAATGAAGGAAAATAAACAAAACGTCTTTGATGATTTTATTGCAGCTGCAGAATGGCTTATTCAGGAGCAATACACACAACCCAAACTATTAACAATTGAAGGAGCAAGTAATGGGGGTCTTCTTACAGGTGCGGTATTGTCTCAAAAGCCTGAATTAATAGGTAATGCTCTAGTCGAAGTACCTGTACTAGACATGTTGAGATACCACAAATTCTACAATGCAGAGTTGTGGATTGGTGAATATGGGAATCCAGAGAAAGCGGAAGAATTCAAGTTTCTGATTGAGTATTCTCCTTACCATAAAGTGAGCAACGAAAGGAAGTATCCCTCTATTCTTTTAACAACGAATATCAACGATAAACGAGTACATCCCATGCATGCATTCAAAATGACAGCCAAAATGCAAAAGATAGAAATGAGTAATCCTGTACTTCTTCGCACGATTACAAAAGCTGGACATGGTTTCGTTTCTAGAGAACAACAAATAGAACAATCTGCAGATATAGTAGCCTTCATTATGTGGAGATCTAAAGAATCACTTGTTGGATAGTCTCGGAATAGTGCACCTTCAGTGAATTTCTGTTAAACCACTTATATCAATCAACATGATTTTTATCATACCTTCTTATATTGTCTCCCTTATTGGATAGAGTGTTTTTAGAATATATACTAGACCTTACAATAAGATAGTCATATTTTACTATTTCCAGAATAGAAGTAACTTTAGGAAGCCCGGTAATTTATGAATTGGAAACAAAAGAGCTGTTTGTTTGATATACTCCTTATGTTCAAAACAATCACGAGCGATTAATTCTCTATCCTCCCAAAAACCAATCAAGATACAAGGGATAACGTGAAAGACGCTGCTACTAAAACAATCCAAGTGTTATTTATAGAAGAAATGGTATTCCAAATGCCAATGGTAGAAGATAAATTAGTCCCCAAAATGTAATCCAAATTTTCGCGTAAGATACAACTGAACTAACTTGTCTTACGAGTTTCCGCATTTCTTTTGGACTGTATAAGTAAGCACCCATTCTTGTAGGGGTTCCCGTAAGATTTCTTACACCAAAACTTAGTAATGTTAAACCAAGTATTATAAGAGCGGCACCAATTTTTGTACAAGTTGATAATACAATAATCCAATCTTTGATCCCAAGCCAAATAAAAATGGGAATTAGCATGAAGATAATAAACCAAATTATAGCTGAAATTAAGAATTCCTTTCCACTAGCAGAGTCAGATTCTACTGGCTTATTCACTCATTATCCTTCCTATTCACGTGTTTATTTAAGGGATTGTTCTCAGGTATTAAGTACTCTCAACAATTTTAAACTTAGTTAAAAGAGTATCAGTTTATATTCAATTTTTTTTATTTTTGATAATTATTAAAGAATTTGTGAAAACTCTTCAGTAAATCTCGATAGTTTGTTTTGCCTACATAAGTAGTTAAATCAGCAGAACTTTTAGAGTTCCAGAAAAGAACTATATCATCTTTTGAAACCTTTCCCTTCCTACTATAATCTATAAGACCAGCTAGTGTTTTGCCCGTATAAACATATTCTAGTTTAAGCTTATCTTCTTTTGCTATCTCAATTGCTTCTTGAGCTTCTTCCGTAGAAATGCCATACTTACCTCCGAAGTATGAATGATCTACTATCAATCGTTTGAACAATTGTTCTGAAACATTAGGTATAGATGAATCTTTGCGTCTCATAATTTCCAAAGCCTTTGTTGCCAAATCTAGAGTAGCTTCTTTTGAACTCCAAGAAGGATCTGTTACTCCTATTCCAATAACTTGAGTTTTTACTTTGGCCAATTCTAAACCCATTACTAAACCAGCACATGTGGCTAAAGAACCAACAGTAACGAATAGCTTGTCTGGTTCTGGTAGTTGTTTGTTATCTATTTGCTCTTTAAGTTCGAAAGCAGCGTTAACAAAACCAAGTGTTCCTAACGGAGAACTTGCCCCCATTTTTACAAAGTATGAGCTCCTATCAAAGAAGGATTTGGTTTTCGAGACTATCTTTCGGTGTTGTTTATTCTTCATCAAATTTAATTTGGCACCAA
>DAOVRE010000264.1 GCA_030628305.1 Candidatus Heimdallarchaeota archaeon
AGATATTAGAGATGAATATTATGCGTCAATGCTATCAAAGAGTATGACATTCCACGATGAAGTGAAGGCTGGTGATGTGATGGCACGAGCTACATTTGATACAAGAATGGTAAATTATTTGGTAAATCCTTGCATACACCTTCTGTTTTCAGCATTTGTAGGAGTAGCATTCGCAATGGGTGGAATGTTGTTTATTGACCCTCTTTGGAATGGTATACCCATCTTGTGGTTACTACCTTTAACAATATCCGTTCCAATCTTCTTCTTAGCTCGAAGATATTTCAAATCTATTGGTCCTATTTCCATGGAGATCCAGGAATCCTATTCGGGTTTATCCTCCTATTTACAAGAAAAATTGCTAGGTATTAGCGTAGTTAAGATATTCGCTAGAAATCAACATGAAAGGATTGAGTTTAGAGACAAGAATGACACTTTATCCGATCAGATAATTAAAAGAGGTCAGTTAAGATCCAAATTCTATCCCGTTCTGTTAGTTGGTATTAGTGTAGGTATGGCCGTTGTTTATGGTGTAATTTTGATACAAGTTGGAATCTTTGACATAGGTAGATTATACTCTTATGTGATGCTTATGGGAAATCTTTTTTTCCCTATTTGGGTTCTCTCTTGGAGTCTTGTTTTAACACAGATGGGTTTCGCAGGTGCTAAAAGAATTACTGAAATCCTCACTAAACAAACAATAATCCCCAGACCAGAAAATCCGATTGTTATTGAAAAAGCTAAAGGCGATATTGAATTTAGAAATGTAACTTTTTCTTATGATGGAAAAACAAAAGTAGTTAATGATGTTACATTTAAGATTCCTTCAGGAAGTCGAACAGCTATAGTTGGTCCAGCTGGTTGTGGGAAAACAACGATGATGAAATTGCTTACGCGATTATATGATGTTGAATCTGGATCTATCCTTTTAGATAATCAAGATATTCGAAATCTGTCTTTTGACACAATCAGGAACAATGTTGGAGTGATTGAACAGGATGTTATACTATTCTCAGGAACAGTTAAGCAAAATATAGCTTATGGTAAACCTGATTCGACTGAAGAGGACATAATTCAGGCTGCTAAATTAGCTCAAGCTCATGAATTTATCGAAGGTTTTGATAAGAAATATGGAGCTGTAGTAGGAGAAAGAGGAATGACACTCTCTGGTGGTCAAAAACAGCGTTTAGCAATAGCCAGAATGATACTCTCTGATCCTCAAATCTTAGTTTTTGATGACGCTACTTCAAGTGTTGATAGTGAAACTGAAGATCTTATTCAAAAAGCGATTAATCAAGTTCTTCAGGACAGAACTAGTTTTATTATCACTCATCGGTTAAGTACAATACGCCTTTCTGATCTTATAATTGTGATGAAGCAAGGAAAGATTGTTGCAAAGGGTAAGCACGATGAGCTCTTAAAGACATCAGTAGATTATTGGCGAGTTTTTGCTAGATTCTCAGAAATACGTGACAAGTTCGTTAAACCTGATAAGAGTAGGAGGAATGATTAGATGGGTTTCATTGACAATATCCCTGACGAAAAATATGATCGTAAGTATGGTGACTTCTACCTCTTTAAACGACTCTTTACCTATATGGGGAAACACGATCTACCTACATTCTTAAAGGTTTTAGGCTGGATGGTAGTAACAACAGGTTCTAGCATAGGCATTCCCTATCTAATAAAATTCGTAATAGATTATCTTGAACAAGGAATTATCTATAGAGTTATGGATGTTTCTGAATATCTTGATTTAGTCGCACAAGGTTTTACTCCTGGTGATATAGGTTATATGGTTTACATTCTAGCAGTTGGTGTAGCTATTCTTTATGCAATAAATTGGCTTGGTCAGTATCGAGCAATGTATCTTCTAGCCACTCTAGGTGGGAATCTTTTAAGAGATGTAAGAAAGGATTGTTATGAAAAATTATTAATTCAAGATATGACTTTCTATGATGAAAACAAGAGTGGAAAGTTAGTAAGTAGAGTTACCTCAGACACAGATACAATTGGAAATATGGTCAATCTAACCACATCATTTCTTATCAATAGTTTTGTAATGCTAACGATAATGGTAATTCTATTAGTCACAGATGTTTTGCTTGCCTTGATTGCTTTATCGACTTTGCCATTTTTATTTGGTATTGCAATGGGAGCTAGAATTCTTGCAAAACGAACATCGAAAAAATGGCGAAAAACTATCGCTATATTGAATGCTAACGTATCAGAATCAATATCTGGGATAGAGATAACTAAATCATTCAATCAAGAAGCAGAAGGATTTACAAGGTTTAAGGAAATTAACCAAAATAATTATCGTGCTGCATTTTTCAGAGCGATTGGAATAAGTATATACTTTCCTTTCGTTGAGATGATTTTCGGAATAGGTACTTTTCTCATACTATATTATGGAGGAAATTGGACAATAGTAACAGAGAGAATCGAGATTTCAACATTGATATTTTTCATATTGATGCTCAATAGATTTTTCTTTCCTCTAATGCAAATAACTCAGTTCTTTAATCAGTTTGAGGCGGGATTGGCAGCTGTTGAAAGAATCTTCAGTCTAATGGATAGCAATCCGGATGTTGTTGAAGTTGAGGATCCAATTAGCATTAAAGAAGTTAAAGGGGATATAACATTCAAAGACATGACGTTTTTCTATCTGCCAAAGGAACCACTCTACAAACAATTCACTTTGCATATCCCTTCAGGACAAACATGTGCAATCGTTGGTAAGACTGGTGCAGGTAAATCCACCTTGATATCCTTGATCTCCCGATTTTACGATGTTAAAGAAGGAGAAATCTTGGTTGACGGAGTAGATATCAGAAATTACAAATTAGAAGAGTATAGAAACCAAATTGGTATTGTTTTACAAGATAACATACTCTTCTCTGGTACAATTGAAGAAAATATTCGATATGGAAAACTTGATGCAACACGCGAAGAGGTTACTAAAGCTGCTGAATCAGTTTATGCGTGGGAATTCATCCAAAGTCTACCTGATGGTTTAGATACGGAAGTTGGGGAAAAAGGGACAAAATTATCCGCTGGACAGAAACAACTAGTTGCATTTGCAAGAGCCCTTCTATCAGATCCTAAGATTCTAATTCTGGACGAAGCTACTAGTGCAATTGATGCTTACACAGAATCATTAATCCAAGAAGCATTGAAGATTCTGTTAAAGGATAGAACTGCAATAATAATTGCCCATAGGTTAACAACAGTTGAAAATTCAGATAGGATTATTGTAATCGATGATGCCCTAATTCAAGAAGAAGAAACACAT
>DAOVRE010000136.1 GCA_030628305.1 Candidatus Heimdallarchaeota archaeon
GGTGATTGAAACCTGGGTTCAACCAGGCTAAGACCCAGTAAACGCCGGAGCTAACTATGAGCTTCTTAAGGTAGGCAAATGCCTTGTCTGCTAATTACAGACGTCCATGAAGGGACCAACGAGGTGCCCACTGTCTCCACCTAAAGCCTACTGAACCCACAGTCCAGCGAACAGTCTGGAACGCACCATCGGGAAGAGAAGACCCTGTGGAGCTTTACTGCTGTCAGAGGCTGTTGTATTGGTGTGCATACATAGCATAGTCAGGAAACGTTATATCCTACATTCTCCGGGTTGTAGGGGAGTTGAACTTGAAATACTGACTTTGTGCATTGGTACGACTTACCTCTCGCGAGGGGGACACCCCCTGCCTGGCAGTTTCACTGGGGCGGTAGCCTCTTGAAAAGATATCAAGAGGGCCCAAAGCCAAGCTCAACCGGGACAGAAATCCGGTGTAGAGTGCAAGGGCAAAAGCTTGGTTGACTGTGAACTCACCAACACGGTTCGCAGATGTTAACGCAGGGCCTAGCGATCCTTCGCAATGCCCTTAGTAGGCGGCGGAGGTGGCAGAAAAGTTACCCCAGGGGTAACTGCGCTTCTTTATAATACTTACGTGTAAAGTTGTGCTCTCATCTGGGTAACATTTATCTGTTGCAAAAATTTTTTCAATTGGCAGAGCTAAAATAAATTATTAGAAAATTGCTCCTGTCTTCAATTTCCGGTGAGGAAATTATATAGGTTTTCGCCAAATTGGCATAATAAAATCTTGAACAGAATGGGTCCATTATCTGTCTGATATCCCAACAAATTGATAAGGAATTCCCTAAAAAGATTAACAACACAACAGATGAAGAGCTACAACAAAAGCGTGAGTACTCGATAGGTGACAAGATTGGTAACTGCCCTTCACGGGGTTAACAATTGATCTTCGAACCAATGTGCTATGTATTTTGCATAAGCGCAGCCCTGAACAGAGTTGTCGTGGGTAAGAGTTCACATCGACCTCACGGCTTGCTACCTCGATGTCGGCTCTTCCTAGCTTGGTCCTGATTCAGGGGCCAAGAGTGGGGTTGTTCGCCCATTAAAAGGGAACGTGAGCTGGGTTTAGACCGTTGTGAGACAGGTTGGATTCTATCTGATGGTGCTGGCGGGCGATTGAGAGTAAAGCTTCCACAGTACGAGAGGAACAGGCAGCTGGGGCCGCTGGTGTATCGGTTGTTCTACCGAGCATGCCGAGTAGCTAAGCCCTTGTAGATAAGAGCGGAATGCATCTACGCTCGAAGCTACCCTCGAAACGAGTCGCCCACTCTGCAACACTATAAAGGGACTGGTGACAGTAACTTTCGTTGTAGACGAGAACGCGGAAAGAAGATCCGTTTGATAGAGAAGGGATGTACGCGTCGAGCTTAGGCGAGATGTTTAGTCCACTTCCACTAATTGTTCAAGCGTAGTTAGGCCAAATAGGAATCGGTTCGTCAGATTCTTGGAGAGTTCTTGTCAGCTGATTTTAGTTTACTTGAAATATTTTTTTGACTCTTTTGTATTTTTTTACAATTATTCAATAAATAACATAGAGAAGTTTCTGCTTACAAGACTTGGTGATTATTATTTATTATTTATTCTTACCTTCACTGATTAACAACTAGAGAATAAAATGAAAAACTAACAGGAAAAAAATAAGTCAATTGAGACTCAGAGAATTGTTGGATTCAAATCCATTCTTTATTATCAAGTTTAGCGAAGGTATTTTATACTCTTTTCTCGTTTTAATTAATGGTAACAACAGAGTGATTTACTGAGGAAAGAATTTAGTGGGGACTAAGTATGTTTAATATTAAAGAATTCTACAAAGCAAGGGAAAGATTGTTTGAGAATCAGAATAATATACATACTTTGCCTGATTTGAAGAATTGTCTATCAGATTTAAATATAGTTTGTGCTAATGAAAGATCTTCAGATTTAGCTAATTTGCTTTCAGTCTTTATAGAATTAGCAAAAACATTCAATGATGACAACATCTTATTTGAACTATACTGGAAATATTTTTTTCAAACATATTATTTTGTTAAAGAACTGAAAAAAACAGAGAAAATAGTTGATGAATTGCGATTAATTGCAAAAAGGACTAACTGTATTAATCGCCTTTCAATAGTTTATCAAGCGGAATCACTCGTCAAGCAACTGCTTAACAAAAAATCAGCTGCAATAAATTTGATGAATAAGTCTTTAGCATTAATTGAATCTCATAAAGATGTTTATTCCTTAACATATTATAGAGCCTTGTACTCCTATACATATTTTCTCTCTCAGGAACAACATAGATATACAGAAACAATAGAAAATATTGAGAACTGCTTAGCTTATTATTCAAATAGTAATAGTATGAGAGGTTTAATGTTGGTTATACATCTTCTGTTAAAGATTTATACTTTTACAGGTAAAGAAAAGAGCATTGAAGATCTATTACAATGGGTACTAAATAATGATCAGATACAAAATAATCTTTTACATAGTCATTCTATTTCATTGAATTGTAAGATTGGAATTTCCTATACAATCCGCAACAAACTTGATGATGCTATCGGTTATTTGGAAAAAGCTTATTCTGAGGTAAATGAACAAAATCTGCAGAATGATATGATGTATGAATATACCGATATTCTTAGGTTCTTGAGTAGGTGCTATGCTTATCAAGGGAAATTCCAGCTAGCTTATGATCTATTGGTAGATTTAGCAAATTTCATGGAAGATGAGCATGTAAAATCAAATTATTATGCAAGAGGTAAAAAATACATATTTGTAAGTTCATATTATACGCTTTTGTTTATTTTCATTCAACTAGACTTAAACATTGAAAATGTAAAGAATGAAAAATTAAGAGAAATTTACGAATATACTAATTCTTTATTAAACAAGTCTAAAGTTTCTGAAGAACTTATTTTGAGCGCTTTTTCTGAAGATAAAACCATACAAGAAATATTTGATGATAATATTGATAAAACTGAAACTGAGATTTCAATTATTTTACGGCAGTTGTTACTTACACATGTACCTTATAAAAACCAAGAAAAAAATGTTCCAACCATAGAGAAGCTAAGGGAATACGCTATCGACCCACTATATGCCGATATTCTGTTAGGAAAGATTCTCATTTCAATGGGAAATTACAATAAATTTAAAGAAATAGTAACCAGAATTGCAAGAGGAACAACTGAAACTAAAGCTCCTATCTTGAAAATCTGGAGAGATTTTTATGTATTATTAGACAATTACCTAGATGATCCTAATAACAAAGATATTGTTGAAAAACTCGTAAGGTTAGAAGAGTACTGTAGAAAGAATAATTTTGTTAAGATGGCGGAAGAGATACAAATGTATCATAGGTTAATTTCTTCCACAAAGACAATAAATCAATTTTCAGATAAGTTTAAACAAACAGCATTTATGGATATATACGACGTAGAATCAAAAAGAATGGCAATAGAATTTCTAGATAGTAAAAATAGTTAAACGTGAAAAAAATAAGAAGAGAAGTTATATTTCTCTAATCGGCATCCAAGCAGGAGGTAGGTCTTCTCCATCAAAAGGTTCTGGGTCGTATTTAGTTGTTTGTTTCATGTTTGCATCACTCATAGTTCATATTCTACTATTATCTTTCAATGAAAGAATAAGTATGCAAGGGAAATTTATTGCCAATTGACTGATTTTTCTAGTAAAAGCATTCAACGTAATTAGTATTTTCTGGAAAAAAGAAATCAATTTGGAGACTACAAGGGGGAAGAATAGATTCGTCTCCGTCTTCTTGATCATATTTTTGTTTAATCATTATTCATCACTTGTTTATGTTATTATAGAAATGAGATTGAACTTTTAAAACCCATAAAAAAAGAATTTGCAACTGTCAAACTACTTTATCTGCTTTGTTTAGAAGCAACAATTTTGCTGTGCTTTTATAGTTCGAAGTAGTACAACTTTTGTATAAAATCAGTCTTCTATCACCCCTAAGAGGAGAGTTCATGAGCAAAAAGAATAATCTCCATTATGAAAAAAGATACCAATATCAATCAAAAAAACACTCTAACAGAGTGCTAAAGAGTTTACTTCCCATTATTTCTGTTGTATCAGTAGGCATCATTTCTCTATTTTTCCTCTTCCCTGAGATTACAATATTGATTCCTTCGACCTTTGTTCAATCATTTTCTCTTTTTTGTGAGAGTGTAGGTACTGCCATAGTTATCTTTTTTACTTCTGTATTGACAAATAAATATTTTCTCATTTCACTTTTCTGTTTATTAGTCTGTTTAACAATCGTCTTCTTTTTGCCATATAGACCAGTTAAAAATAAGAAACAATATACCTTGAAAAAATTAGGTTTGCCTCTTTATCGGTCAGTCGGCATGGTTGTAGTTTATTCTTCTTCTTGCGATAACGCTAAAAATTTCAGATTCAATACTTATGCAAATAAGACTCATTCTGCTTTTCTCAGTAGTTTATTAATGAAGTTCAAACTTCTTTCTTTGGTCTTTTACAAAAACAATGAAAACCTTAACATGCTCCTTCCTATAGTTTCGAAGGGCTTTAATTTGAAAAACCTTCAAAATAAAATGAGAAGACAAATTGATTTTGTTGCTAATTCCCTTGATACTCATTATGGTAGCAAGATAAAAGAGCTATCAGCTGAGCAGGTCAATAATCTTCTACTTTCCTTAGAAAAAATGGAATCAAGAACAAGAGTGGATCTTACTTCTGATTTAATTAATAACTTCAATCTTACAGACCAATTACACAACACTCTCCTGAGAAAAGACACTGGTTGCACCTGTTTATTGATAAAAGTGGAGAAAAAATCTAGTGATAAGAGTCATTTGGCTTCAGACATGTTTATACTCTCTGAGAATAAAAATCTAGAATCTCATGTTTTGAACTCCTGTGGATTGAAAAAGAAAAAAACACTGGTTTTGCTTAACAAGAGACTTAAATTTACCGATTTGTTGTTTTTATCTCTTCGGAAAAGAAATCTTTCAGAGATTGATGAGTTATCGACATTGTTTCATATCCCTCTCAATTATAAGGGTGGACCAATTTCAATTCGGTCTTCTCCCACATCTACAAATCTCTCTTCTGCTCTTAAAGATCAGAATTTAATGATAGTGGGTCAGACAGTTGAGGGTGATGAAATAGGTAAAGATGTCACAATAAATGTTAAAGACCTTCTTCTAAACATAGAAATATTTGGGATGATTGGAAGAGGGAAGACGAAATTGGTCTCTTCTTTGTTAAAACAGGTTCTAGATTATAATGTTAGTGCTCTTGTTTTTGACATTAAAGGAGAATATTCTAGATTCTTCATTGACGATCCTCGCGTGGAAATTTTTACAATAGGAGAGCCTAGA
>DAOVRE010000067.1 GCA_030628305.1 Candidatus Heimdallarchaeota archaeon
CGGTCGAAAAGTATTCCCGCTGGTCTTCACCTACGGGACAGTGGATGCCGTGAGTCATCCTCACTGTTGGACTGTTTAGAGTAATCGATGCAGAGAAGATAACAGTTAAAGACCTTAGATGTTAGGTAACGTTCGGAAAGGTCACTCATGGGGATTAAATCTCCCAAGAAGGACCTAATACTGCTGTAACTGCTCCTTTACCTAAAGTATGTGCAGCAACAACTGTTATAGGCCAGTAATAAACTTCTTTTATTTTTCTGATCTTTTTAATTTCTTTTTCCATGGTCTTCATAATATCTGGGGAGATAACATCACTAAGAATAAGAACATATTCAGTTTCAGGATCGGTCTTCTCTTGGATGTTTTCCATAATTTTCTTTACAGCGCCTTTGAAACCTTTTCCACCACCTAAACTTATGAGACCTTTTTCGAAATTAAACTCAAACATTGGTTTCAATTTCATAACTGAAGAGATCACAGAGATTGCAGCTCCTTTCTTCACTTTTCCAGTTTTGAATAAAGCATCAAAACTAGAAGATAAACCTGCTCCATATATCTTATCTTTAAAACTATCAAGATATGTAATAACTTCATCGACGCTTTTTCCTTTCTTAAAGAGTCTTGAAGCTGTTAAAGCTATAATCCCCTCAGAGGGTCCCATTATTTCACTATCGTAAATAGTAACTTGTCCTTTCTTTAATTTTTTAATTGCTATATTTGCAGAATTCTGAGCATTAGAAAGATTTTTACTAATCGCCACATAAAATATGTGATCATAACCTTCGTTCAAAGTTTTTTGAAAAGGCTCAAGGTAATCATGAGCATTTGGTTGGCTTGTTGTTGGATAAGGATCCATATCTTTCATCTTATTAATGAAATCCTCTCGATTAATCGTATTCTCCTTATATGCACCATCTTCCATTAAAATAGAAAAATCTACGTAACTTAATTCATATTCCTTCGCTAGTTCTTCCGGAATAAAATTAGTACGATCTGTGAAAACTTTTACTTTCATATAAACCAATTTTTTTTTAAATTAACTAATTTATAAAGATAATGGGTACGACATGGGTTACTTTTTCAGTTTTTCAAAAGCCTCTACAATTAACTTTGCTAATTCTTCTCTTTGAATCCCTGGCATTTCTACATCGTTTTCATCAAGAAGAGATCCAAGTTTGATTCTTATCATATCATAATTAATTTGAGTTCCCTTTAATCCTTCTTCAATCTCATGAAGCACAAAAGGTGGATTTAAGCTGAAATCTCCTGATATAATTATATCCTGGAGCTTCTCCTCGTCAAAATGTAAGAATAGACTGATTAATCCTCCTGGCAATTTCTTGATAACAGATGTGAAATAGGTTCCACTTTTTATTTTTTGTTGATATGTTTCACGTCCAGTTTTTTCAACATAATAAAGCCAATCATCAGTATCATACAACTTTTCGATTTCTTCTATCTTATCGATTTCCTCTGGGAGTAATTCTCCTTCAATAAGCTTAATATCTAGTCTCTTTTCAAAATTTGCAATATACTCCAAGATTATCTCGTCTCTTGAAGGGATTTCGCTCAAAAAATATCTAAAACTTCCCATTCTTTCTTCCAAAGTAGAAGCTATTTTGTCTCTTAATTTTTCAGAAGGAACTTTAAGAATCTTAGACATGTTCTTAGCAGGAAAATCAAGAATAAAATTGCCAACAAGAACTTTTGAGTTGTTAAAGGTTACTGCACCATTTCCGCTTATTTTTCTGTTCTCAGCAATAATATCGTTTACAGGGACAAACTGTGCTGGAATATTAAAATGCCTATAAGTTTCAACGGTAGGATCTAAAAATAATTTGTAAAACTCTTGCATCTCTTTTGGATATTCTTTTTCTCTGCATATTATTTGATAGAATATCTGCTCATTATTCAAATAAACTGATCCTCCACCACATGCTCTTCTAATATAAGGTAAATTCATTGAAGTAATATTTTCTATATCAATAGAAGTATCAATGATTTGGTGAAGACCTATACACACAAATGGTTTATTGGGCCAAACAATGATAAGAGTGTTTGGTGTTTTTAGTTCTTCTTTGACCAAAGCTAATGCATGATATATTGATTGAGTCCTCTTCCAAGGAACTTCTCCTAAATTTAACAATCGCCATTCTTTTAACATTTTACCACGCAATAAGAAAACTAGTTATTTTATTTCCCATGCAACCTCATTTGTGAGAAAGAATAGAACGATTCCAGAATCATCTACAAATATTAAACGTTCGAAACTTGTAGTTGTTTGTGTTCCGTTAATATCCAAATCTGCAAAGAAAGACATTGTAACCATATATTCAAGAGTTAAAGGTCCAAAGTTTGTATAGATTGTTTCTATGGTTTCATTAACAGAGGGATAGTTAGATTCTGTGACATAATATGAATTCCAATCATCTAACATATACATGTAAGAAAGCATGGTCCCATTTGTATCATCAAATAATTCCACAAAAGTGTTCTTTGCTACATCAACAGTGGGTACTGTTGTTATCACCATATCTAGGATGAATAGATGGACTTCTTTACTAAATCCTGTATAAACATCTATACTGTAATTGCTCATAAATTCATTTTCAGCAAATATTAATTCAGAAATATTGTTAATATTTACGAGTTGAGGGATTGTTGAGATATCATCCCAGAGATTAGGGGTACTACCGTTAATATTTTTCATGTTTTCAAGTACTTCTTCACTTAATGCATCTCCAGGAATAGTTGCAATATTCATGGTACTTTGAAACTGAGTTAAAGGAGGAGGAGCTGTGCTCAAAGAAATGAATATTATTGGTAAACTTATTATACAAAAACCTAGTATGACAATAAAGCCGCTGTATGTCGAATCAGACATATTTGTAAATTGGCAAGTGAAATATAAAAAAGTATTCTTTTAGTTTTGAAAAATAAATGAAAGGAGAAAAAAGAAAGTATTAATTCTTTTTAGCTTTGGATACTACAAGATACACTGGTAGGACAATTGCAAAACAGACTATTGTAGCAATTGCAAAGAAAATACCGGGATTGAAGTAAATTGTGAAACCACCCATGAAATTGTCTGTCCATATGTCTCCATTTGTTGAGAATGAAAATGCTACTTCTGGACGTCCTCCACCCAATTTTGTTCCTTCTGTTAGTTCAAAAGCAATAAATATTTGACCTTCATAAGTAGAAACACTTGGTGATTTTCGAGTATATCCCGCTGCTTCATCTTTCACTACATCATGGTATGTGATGGATGAGCTATCAGCTACATTTCCAACATAAGCTCCCCAGAGAATGTGTTCAGTGAAAGTTATGTTTTGAACTTCATCATAAACATCTTCAATTAAATCGTGTGCTACAACAAAGAAACCATCATTCCATGCTACTACAGAAGGTTCAAAATATTCAGCAAGACCATACAACGGGTCTATATATACAGTTTGACCGTCAAAAGAAGTACCTGTAGAAGTAGAAGTTAGTCTGACAGATCTATTGTCATAAATATCTTCATAAGTTGAAACAACATAAATATTGTTTTCATGAGAATAAAGCTCAAAATCATCTCCATAGAAATCAGTGCTTAAATCACTTAGACTTACACCAAAGGATATAGGGTTAAGTGTAAGAATTTCTGTACGTTTAACAGTACCTGAAGGATTTATTTTGTAACTGTATGCAATGAAAAGTTCTGTAGCTAGATTTGCAACTCCAAATTCTAAGAAATAATCAATTTTCACGGAAGAATTGAATACATGGCGTATATCTTCCCATGTAGCTCCATTGTCATCACTAAATGTAGCGAAGAAGGAAAGATTTCCAGATGTTGTATCTTCTGCAGCGATAAACACGTAAGAGCGAGAGTTGAAAAACATTAAATCAGTTTTATTTGATTCTATTGCTCTTTCTTCATAAACAAAATCCCAATTTGTAATAAGAGTATCATCGGCTTCAACGGTTTGAAATTCAGTTAGTGTACGTGTACATATACGGGATTTTATTTCTTCATGAATGACAGCATCATTTGAGATTGTGTCATATTTGTATATGAGTACATATTCTTCGTTGTTTCCTTCTGTAAGATGTGGCATATAATCTGTATAGAAAACTACACCATATGTTGACTGAGGAAGTGATGAAAATATGATAAAACCAATTAATATTACAAATAGCCATTTTTTACTGAATTTCATGCTAAAACTCCTAGTTTTTTCTCCTTGCACAACTTTGTTGAAGAATATATAAACTTTACCAACAAAGAATGAAGACTCAATGTGTTCACATCTCTTTTTCAAGTTCACTAGAGAATATAAGACTATCACGTATTTCGCGTAATTCTGAAATTCCAGGGTTAGAAAAATGGTTTTCTGCCGAGGAAATATCGAAAAGTAACAAGAAATTACCAGTATGAACTGCCATCATTTCGAAGACTCCTTTAATACGATTCTTGTCATTTCTCCATTGACCTTTCAAGAAACAAGCTTCATGATCTTTGTAAGTATCTATGCTGTAATCAGTAACTTTCATAATATCTCCTTTATAATACTTCAAACTTAGTCTCATTCGTAAATCAGTAAGATAGTCCAAAGTTAAACAATTAGAAGTAAATGGTTGCCAATACATGAAGAACAACCTGTTTGTCCTATATCTAATGAAAGGTATGAAATTGGTATAATCTAATCCTTCAATCAAGTGAGGAATATACGAAGCTGGGAAATCAATTTTTCCAATAAAACTGATATTGGTAGTTTTTCTCTTATTGATGAGATCCAGTTCAATTCCTATCATTAAGTAACTGATTCTTCAGACACTCATATATATTAGGATGAAACAGAATTAGAAAACCCCTAACTGTCAGAAACATTGATAAGTATCTGAAATCAAACAAAAAAATTCTGACACATTACCTTTTTTCAAAAGGATTCTTATATCTTTTTAAAAGCAATGCGTTGATCACTACTGAGACAGAAGAGAGAGACATAGCTAATCCAGCAAATACTGCAGGAATAGGGGCACCAAACCAAACAAAGCTTAAACCAGCTGCCAAAGGAATACCAATAGCGTTATAGATCAAAGCCCAGAAAAGACCCATTTTAACCCTTTTAATAGTTTTCTTACTTAAATCAATAGCTGTTACAACATCACGAAGATCGTCTTTGATAAGAACAATATCTCCAGCTTCAATAGCTACATCGGTTCCAGCACCCATTGCTACACCAACATCTGCTTGAGCTAAAGCGGGGGCATCGTTAACTCCATCTCCCCCAAAAAGAACTTTCATACCTTTTTCTTGATACTTTTTAACAACACTTACTTTTTCTTCAGGCAAGATTTCTGCGTGGACTTCAGAAATTCCTACTTCATTAGCTATTGCTTTTGCTGCTCTTTCATTATCACCACTAACCATAACAGTCAGCATGCCCATTTCCTTCAACAATTCAATTGCTTCTTTCGAGGAATCTTTTATAGTATCAGCAACAGATATTATTCCGACTGGAGACTTGTCACGAAAAACAATCATTACTGTATTTCCCTCGTTCTCAAGGTTTTCCATCTTGTCGTTTATTGAGTTAGGAATAGTAGATTTAAGCTCAGCAGCTAATTTTCTATTTCCTATTGAGAAGTTATGATTATCAATAGTTGCTTCAATGCCTTTTCCTGGAAAAGCATTAAATGATTCAATCTTTAAGAATGTAATATCCATTTCCTCTGCTTTAGAAATTATTGCCTTAGCTAGAGAATGCTCAGAACCTTTTCTAGAGAAGCAGCTATTTGCAATAATTTCTTCTCAGATAAGCTTTCTTCTATTGATATTATTTTTGTAACTTCTGGTAAACCTTTTGTTATAGTACCAGTTTTATCAAAAAGCACTACATCAATTTGTCTTGCTACTTCAAGAGCTTCACCAGTTCTAATCAATATACCATTTTGAGCTCCAAGCCCTGTACCTACCATTATAGCAGTTGGAGTTGCTAATCCCAAAGCACATGGGCAAGAAATGACTAATACTGAAATAGCCGTGAGGAACGCAAGTAAAAATATACTAGTTCCTGCAGGTAAAGGAAGGGAGATCAACTCAAAACTATAGAGCGAGAACCAAAGGATAAAGGAAAGAATAGCAATAACTATTACTACTGGAACGAACATGGCTGATATACGATCCGCCATTCGTTGGATAGGTATTTTTGAAGTTTGTGCATCTTCAACCATTTTGATGATTTTATTCAAAGTAGTGTCCTTGCCAATTCTTGTTGTTCTCATCTTAAGAAAACCGTTTTCATTTATAGTTCCACCAATAATCTCAGCTTCTGGTTCTTTGAAAACTGATACACTTTCGCCTGTTATCATAGACTCATTTACATAGCTTTGTCCTTCTATTATGATACCATCAACAGGGACACTAGTTCCTGGATGAATTAAACAAATATCACCCAAAGCTACATCATCTATAGGAATTTCGATCTCTTGGTCATCTCTTATTACAATAGCTGTATTTGGTCTCAGTTCTATGAGTTTCTTTATAGCTTCAGAAGTCTTACCTTTGGTTACCTCTTCCAGATACTTTCCTAGAAAGATGAAAGTAAGAAGAATAGAAGAGGTTTCAAAGAATATGTCACCTTCAAATGCTGGTTGAAAGTAAGGATAAATCATAGAAAATAAGCTGTAAAGATATGCGGAAAGTGTGCCTAATACTACTAGTACATCCATGGAAGCACTCTTGTTAATTATACTCTTCCAAGCCGCTTTGTAAAAAGGAAATGCAATGATAAACTGTATTGGTGTTGCTAAAATGAATTGAACAAAACTTGAAAGCCGCATGCCTTCAAAGATATATGTTTGCATCAACCAATCAGCAAAACTTGCAGATAACATACCCCCCATAGCAAAAATGAGGACAGGAAGAGCAAAAATAAGGCTTGCAATAAATCTATTTCGCATATCGATAAGTTGTTCATTCTTCATGAAAAAAAGATCATCTGTTCTTTCAGAAGCTTTGTATCCAGTTTTCTCTACAATTTTGAAAATTTGCTTTTCCTTAACTAAATCAGGATCATAAATAATTTGAGCACTATGGCTTAGCAAATTTACAGCTGCTGATTCTACACCTTCTAAAGAATTTAACGCTTTCTCCACTCTAGCTACACAGGAGGCACATGTCATTCCTGTAACATTTATCGTTTTCGTTTCTTTTTCAGTCAAAAAAGTCAACCTTTAGTTATTAATTAAATAAGCATTATAATTCTACTACATTGCTTCTGCTTTGTATCCAGCATCTACTACAGCTAGAACAAGATTTTCTACAGTTACTTTATCAGATTTGTAATTTACTAGAGCTGAATTATTTTCTAAATCAACTACAGCAGATTTAACTCCTTTAACATTTTCAAGAGTTTTTTTCACCGTCATTTGGCAATGACCACATGTCATGCCTTCAACTTTTAGTTTTATTTCATTCATGGCTATCATCAGTTTTGGTTGTTAATAAGGGAAATAAGGAAATAAAGCCCGTATCTTTGTATTCTAACAAAAAAGCAAATTTCACAGACAGAACAATGAAAGTTTAGATTATCATCGCATTATATCCAAGAGCCATTATCATCGCTTTAATTCTTTTCCCAGATATCATTAAAGGATCGATTTGAACTGTTACGTGTAGGTTGTCAAGATTTACATTAGCGGAAGAAACACCTGCTGTAAATTGTAGAGCAAGTGATATTTTATCAGCGCATTTTTTACAATGCATGTCAGGTATATTGTATTCAACAGTTAATATCATAGTCCTCAAGACAACAGTGATGATTGGTGTTTTTAAGTTAGCTATTAGTCCAAAGAATTATTTAGTCCAAAAGAAAATAGAAAGTAAAATATTCAATGGTTATTTTTCATTTGCTTTTCTTCTTAACA